>JBHWRK010000096.1:0-8244 GCA_043426715.1 Trueperella sp.
TCTCTACTGAGTGAATCCCCCGCCTTTGAATCAAGTGCGGATTTCATGATCAAGATCTGCTGCTCGGATTCTTCAAAGTTGTGGGCGGCCATGAGGAGGCCGGCTGTTTTGCCGGAGTTCATCGTGCCGTATCGGAAATAGAGTTTAGCCACGTGGCGTTACCTTTCGATGAAGGCCCAAGGGGCCATAATGCTCATCCAAGCATAGGACACACGAAAATTTGTCGGAAGCGGATGCGATGATCAAGATATGGGAATTGAGATACGAAACATGAAGAAATATCCCTGGCGGAAGCCGCGAATGGGGTGGGCTGTCTCGCCAAAGAAGGTGACGATGGGTCCGGTCCACGTGCTTCCAACAGTGGAGCATTTGCCGTTACTCGGTGGTCACCCTGATGCGCCGCACGACGGGGAGGGGAAGCGCAATCTTACGTCCGTCTATGTCAAGATGCGTCAATCCAAGCCCCGTCGAATGTGACACCACTGTGCAGGCCGCCCCCGGCTTCACGCCGTGCGTGCCAAGGTAAACCAGCACATCGGGGTCGTCATCATCAACCTGAGCGATGGATACGGCCGTGCCCTCATCCACTTCGGTCAGCGCGTATACGTCGAGTTCGGGCATGGATCCATCCGATCTTGGGATCGGATCGCCGTGCGGGTCGCGTACGGGATGGCCGAGCAACTCGTCGATGGCCGAAATGAACCGAGCAGACACGGAATGTTCGAGCGCTTCTGCCTCGTCATGAAGTTCTTCCCAGGAATAACCGAGGTGGTTGTAGAGGAAAGTTTCAATCAATCGGTGCTTGCGAACCATGCGAAGAGCTTCACGGCGACCCTTTACCGTGAGACGGATGGGGCCGTAGCGCTTGTGGTCCACGAGTCCTCGACTCGCGAGTTTTTTGACTGCCTCCGTCACAGTGGACGGGCTAAGGTTCATGTGTCGAGCAAGCTCGGTGGGAGCTACCTCAAGTCCACTCCATTCCGACATGGACCAGATCGTCTTGAGGTAGTCCTCTGTCGACGGGGTCAATACAGCCATTAGGAGTGAGCGGCAGCTATCGCTAGCTTGAGAGCCTTGTGGAAATTGGTCTCGCGTTCCTCTGCCGTCATGTCATTCGACTCAACAGTGATGTGATCCGAGACCGTTAGGACGGCCAGCGCCTCTTTGCCGTGGAGGGCCGCCAGTCCGTACAAGGCGCCCGCTTCCATCTCGGCTCCAGCGGTACCGACACGCGCGGCAGCTTCGTTAACTTCCGGTGGCACATCGTAGAACCGATCCCGCGAAATAACAGGTGCGACGACGACAGTTGGGTCACCATCTGCTGCCTCCCACGCGGCCTGAACAAGGTTGTGTGAGGCCACGGCCGAGAAGTGGGTCTGAGGAATGAGGTGCGTGTTAATGATGCCTTCGTAGTGCGCACCGTTCGCAATGACGACGTCGCCAATCTTCACGCGTTCTGAAAGGCCGCCGCAAGTTCCCACGCGAATCACACGCTGGACGTCGAACTCAGTGAACAACTCGGTCACGTAGATGCCGAGGGTTGGCTGGCCCATACCGGAGGCCATAATCGACAGCGGCTTGCCATCAACCGTGCCGGTGAAAGCCTTGATACCGCGAACGTCCGAGACGACCTTTGCGTCAGGCATGAGCATCTCGGCCATTCGCTCAGCCCGCTTCGGATCGCCGGGCATGAGAACTGCAGGTGCGAAATCGCCTTTTTCCGCATCGATGTGTGGAGTTGCCATAATTTATTTCCTCGCTTAAACAGTTAAGGGTCTACATAGTATCGCCGAAAATGTCCGGCGGCGCAGGATGTGTGCGAGCTTCAAAAGAGAGCAGTACGTACACCTCGTGCGGAATTTAGTTGTCAGAGTGGGTGGTCGTGTCGTCCACGTCTAGCCGGTCGACTTCGAGGTCTGGGCCCATGTCGCCCCGTGCGCGGGCGTCGGCGTCAACCTTGGCCTTAGCTTCACTGAGCGGGATATCGTCGGACTTGCGAAGGCTGAGGGCCTTCCTAGATCGCTTTTGCTCGGAGCGGCGCTCCTTGGGCGTGAGGTGCTGAGCGATCTTCTCATCGAAACGGTTCCAGTGGAGATCGTTGAAATAGTCGAACTCGTGAGGAGGACCACCGGGGCGGTCGTTCATACGATCGAGATACGGGTACGTATCATGCCCTTGGATGTAGAGGATGGCGGTATTGATCGCTGCGGCAATGGGTACCGCGAAGAGGGCGCCGAAAATGCCCGCCACGGCCGAACCGCCCGTCACGATAATGACGATCGCGAGAGCGTGCATGTTCAAAGCGTTGCCCTGCAAAACAGGCTGCAGGACGTTACCTTCAATCTGTTGGACGAGGATAACGCCAATCAGCATGAGAAGGGCCATGCCCACCGATTGGGTGTTGACTAGCACGATGACAACGGCAAGGAAGCCAGACAGGAATGCACCGACGATCGGGATGAACGAGAAGAGGAAGACCACGACGGCGATGGGAAACGCCAGGCTTAACGGGGTTTTGAGTAACATGGCGACGGCTCCGATACCGAACGCGTCCACAGCGGCAACGATTGCCTGGGTTCGTGTGTAGTTTCCGATTGTTACCCACGCGCGGATGCCCGCTTCATTCACGCGTGTTTGCTGCGAGCTCGGAGTGAGCCGAACGAGCCAATGCCAAAGCCTACGGCCGTCCTTGAGGAAGAAAAACAGCGAGAAGAATGTGAGGACGAGGCCAGTGAAGAACGACGTCATCGTCGAGCCGACGGACGCTACTCCGCCGATGATTGACGACGAATTATCGCGCAGGGTTTTTTGGGCATCCGCCCATGCGCTGTCCAGTGAGTTTTGCAGATCGGGGAACTGTTTGCTCACGAGGTCGATAATGGCAGTGATGCCTTCGGAGACTTGATCGGCGAGATTTGCGAAACCAGAAACGATGCCGGTGCCCGCGCCAAAAAGAAGACCTCCGATGAGAAGGAGCAACCCGAGCAGACCAGTGGTCGCAGCCAAGGCAGGTGGCCATCCCCACCGATTTTGAAGTTTGGCGGTCACCGGCTCGATGATGACTGCAATGAGAAGTGCAATCATCAACGAAACGATGATCGTCGAGAATTGGATGACGAACCATCCAACCGCTATGGCGACGACCGATACGATGAGGATTCGCCACGACCACGAGGCGGCGGTGGCAAGGCCTTGCGGAACTGGCGATCGCAGACGCGCATTGTCCCTTTCATGCTCTCGTTCTGAGTGGAGCGGAGCTGAGACCGTCATCTGGGCATTGTTTTCATCCATAGAAACGATATTACTTAATCGTGAGATTATTCCCGAATGATCGCTGTCCTGTGGATAGGGATGTCTGAGATTAAGGTGTGCTTAGGTGGTCGGTACTAGCCGACGTCGATAGACCGGCGCGTAGTTGCGTAATTGGAATCTCTTTAGGTGAGTGAGACAATAAAATGACCAATTCACCCAAGGCGGAGGATCACGATGCCGACACCGATTAGCTCGCCGTCCGAGCACGACATGCCCACGCCCGAACAAGGTGAAGCGCAACGGCCCTCGGTCCGCGGAGGCGAACTTGACAAGGCAGTAGAGTCCGAGCCTGCCAAGGAGGCGGCTTTAACCGATCGGCAGCAGGTCGATGAGACTCAGTCCAACGTGCACCTCTCAGATGGTGACGGCACCCCTGCGGCAGACGCTGTGCGAAGCGAGGCCGACGAGGTAGAGGCGCATCAGAATCACCGCAGGGTACGTTCCTCACCGACTGAAGCGTTCGCCGGAATATTTAGTATTGATTTCACGAAGTTGCTCACGCACTCTTCGGCACCTGTCGTGCATGTGCTCGCAATGGTTGTCGCCGCTGGTATGGCCGTGTTTGGGTGGTGGGGTTTTATTGAGAGCTTAGTTGTCGAAAACGTCTCCGGAATGTACCGATTTGGTTCCTTAATCAACGCTGTGATGCTGACTGCGTTTGGACTTTTCATCATCGGAGCCTCGCGCATTTTGCTCGAATTCTTCGTGAGGCACGCTAATAGGGACACTGATCAATGATTCGTAAACTTCTAGCTTTTGACCTTGACGACACGCTCGCTCCGTCGAAATCACCGCTACCGCCACGAATGGGGAAAGCGTTACGTGACCTCCTTGACACTCACGAGGTATGCGTCATTTCTGGCGGCAATTTCGAGCAGTTTGAGGCGCAACTTCTTGGTGGCTTGACTGCGACCGACGAACAGTTGGCCCGCCTGCACCTCATGCCAACATGCGGCACCCGCTATCTGCGATTTCGTGAAGGCGAGTGGGACTCCGTGTACGTCAGAGATTTAACTGACGAGGAGAGGGCAGAGGCGAAAACTGTGCTCGAAGATGAAGCCAAACGCCTCGGACTCTGGGAAGCAACGCCGTGGGGTCAGATTATCGAAGATCGTGGCTCGCAGATCACCTTCTCTGCACTTGGCCAAGAGGCACCTTTGGCAGCCAAGAGCGCGTGGGATCCGGACGGAATGAAGAAGGACAAACTACGTGACGCCGCCGCTCGGCGTCTGCCGCACCTCGAAGTGCGCTCGGGTGGATCGACATCGGTAGACATCACCCGCAAAGGAGTCGACAAAGCCTACGGGATCGCCGAGCTCGCCGAGCACACAGGAATTGCTATTGGCGACATGCTCTTTATTGGGGATCGCCTCGATCCGGGCGGCAACGATTATCCCGTTAAGCGACTCGGCATCGAAACGCACGCCGTGGGCGGCTGGGAGGACACCGCCGAGTTTGTTGAACACTACCTCGAACAGGCGGGCAGATCATGACACCCGACGTCGATGAACACGAATGGGACCTTGATGAGATGGACCGTCGCATCGCAAAGTTCGAAGCGAGAGCCACGGAGCATGAACGGAGCGGGGGAGCATCTTTCGAGACGGGATTGGTGTGGACCGTTACGAGCCTGATTGGAATGGTCGCCTCCGTCCTACTGCTTCTGTCAGAGTTCGCATACCTTAAAAACCCGGCTGGTGAGCTTTTGTGCGATGTCAACCCGCTCATCGGTTGTTCGAAATGGTTCACGAAGTGGCAGGGTGCACTGATTTTCGACGTGCCCAATGCGCTGTTGGGAGCGATCTTCTTCGCGGGCATGGTGGGATTCGGAGTCGTGCTCCTAACAGGCAGTCGACTGCATCGGTTCTTGTGGATTCTCTCGCTTGCGGGAGTGAGCCTGGGCATGCTGTGGGTCGTGTGGTTCGGCTACCAGTCCTACATCGTGGAGCGGTCAATCTGCCCGAATTGCGTGTTGGTCTGGCTTGCGGTCATCCCGTTGTTCATTCATATTTTGGCGCGTACCTTGCAGGCAGGGCACCTTGGCGAGGCCGCTATGGCGGCGGGATCAGTACTCGTACGAAATCGGTGGCTGATCGTCGCTATTTTGTACGGCACGCTCATCATCATCACGATTGCCGCGTTCTGGAATTCCTGGGCGTTGGTCTTTTAGGCGGCGAAGGACCTCCGCGTCATTAAGCCACAGACACACCAGCGTTGTTTATGTAGTTGGAACCTTCTCGCCGTAGCCCAACTCGGTGAGTGCTAACCGCAACGCATCCATAGCCGTCGCGATTTCGTCGGCAGGGGCAGGCTTCGCGTTTTGAACGTAAGCAGCAGCTTCGCTCTCAGCCGGAATGACGTGAATGTGAGTGTGCGGAACCTCGAACCCAAGAATTGCTGTCACGGCACGAGGCACGTCGAACGCCTTCTCCTGCGCGTGGGCGATCACTTGCGCCACCTTTGCCATGTGAGCAAAAATCTCGGGATCGACGTCGTTAAACTTGTCGACTTCTTCGATGGGGACCACCATGACGTGTCCAGGACGCATCGGTTCGATGGTGGCCATGACAACGCAATGGTCGTCCTTCCATACGAACTGGCCTGGGAGCTCACCTGAAATAATTTTTGAAAAAACACTTCCCATGGCTTCATTGTACGGGCATAGTCACATCTCTCACAGCGACCATCGCCGGTTCGAGCAGGTGTGCTGAGATAGAATTGACTCAGATTTAGCAATTTCCAAGGAGAGACATGAGCATTACGCCGTCGCATCGCTACACGGCTGAGCTTGCCAACGAGATCGAACTCAAGTGGCAGGATCGCTGGGAGAAGGAAGAAATCTTTAAGGCCCCGAACCCGGTGGGAGACCTAGCCCCCGCCGAAGGAGAGGACCTTCCGCAGGACGCATTTTACCTTCTCGACATGTTTCCCTACCCCTCGGGTAAGGGACTGCACGTGGGCCATCCGCTTGGATACATCGCAACCGACACGCTTGCACGGTTCGCGCGTATGCGGGGCAAGAACGTGCTGTACACGATGGGATATGACTCGTTCGGATTGCCGGCGGAACAGTACGCCGTTCAAACTGGTCAACATCCACGGGTGACCACCGAGGAAAATATTGCGAATATGCGCCGTCAGTTGCGACGCCTTGGAATGTCCCATGAGCAGCGTCGCGAAATTGCGACGACGGACGTGGACTTCATGAGGTGGACCCAGTGGATCTTCTTGCAGATTTACAACTCGTGGTATGACCCGGAAGCGCCTGGCCGTAAGCCGGGTACCACCGGTCGCGCACGTCCAATCAAGGAATTGATCGACGAGTATGCGCGTGGCACCATTCCGACGCCGGATGGTCGCCCGTGGAAAGAACTCACTGAGGAGGAGCAATGCAAGGCGCTCGACTCCAAACGTCTGGCCTACATCGACTACGCGCCGGTGAATTGGGCTCCAGGACTCGGCACCGTACTGGCGAATGAAGAAGTCACGGCGGAGGGCCGTTCAGAGCGGGGCAACTTCCCGGTGTTCAAACGTGAATTGCGCCAGTGGATGATGCGTATTACCGCCTACGCTGACCGTTTGGTTGAGGACCTCGATCTAGTGGATTGGCCAGAGAAGGTCCGCCTCATGCAGCGCAACTGGATCGGGAAATCGCACGGCGCCGATGTCGACTTCGTTGCACATGGGGCAGACGGCGACTACACGTTGCGCGTGTTCACCACTCGCCCAGACACACTGTTCGGTGCAACGTTCATGGTGGTTTCGCCCGAACATCCGATGCTCGCTGGCGGTGCCATCCCTGGCGAATGGCCCGAGGGCACGAAAACCCTCTGGACGAGTGGCGCCGGGACGCCCGGCGTCGCAGTGGCCGACTATCAGAAGGTGGCTGCCCGTAAGTCCGAAGTGGACCGCAGTGACGACACGAAGAAGAAGACGGGTGTTTTCACCGGTATTTACGCCACGAACCCGGTCAATGGCAAGCAGATCCCGGTGTTCACTGCCGATTACGTCATGATGGGCTACGGAACCGGAGCAATCATGGCAGTCCCGGCCCATGACCAGCGAGACTTTGACTTCGCCAAGTCGTTCGAGCTCGATGTTGTCCCGACGATGAAGCCTGAAGATGGCTTTGACTGGGAGAGCGCCTGGGAACAGGACGGCGAGATCATCGACTCGGCCAACGAAGAGATCTCACTTAATGGTATGCATCTCGAAGAAGCGGTCCGAACGATCTCGCAGTGGCTGGAAAATAAGGGGCTGGGCAAGGCCACGGTCTCATACCGTTTGCGCGATTGGCTGTTCTCGCGCCAGCGCTACTGGGGTGAGCCGTTCCCGATTGTCTACGACGAGGATGGCAAGGCACATGACCTACCTGAATCGATGCTTCCCGTCAAACTCCCGGACACCCCTAATTACACTCCGCGTTCGTTCGATCCGGACGATGCCGACTCGAACCCCGAGCCGCCTCTTGGCCGCCTAGATGATTGGGTGAATGTCGAACTCGATCTGGGTGATGGGGTGAAGACTTACACGCGCGATACCAATACGATGCCCAATTGGGCTGGGTCATGCTGGTACGAGCTGCGCTATCTCGATCCAAACAATGATGAGAAGTTCGTGGATCCCGAGGTAGAGAAGTATTGGATGGGCCCCACAGATGCGAAGAAGGCCGGCGGAACTGATCTGTACGTAGGCGGCGTGGAGCACGCGGTGCTCCATCTGCTGTATGCGAGGTTCTGGCATAAGGTTCTCTACGATCTTGGCCACCTTAACTCCTCCGAGCCATTCCACAAGCTGTTCAATCAGGGCTACGTACAGGCCTACGCCTATACCGACGAGCGCGGACAGTACGTGCCGGCGGATGAGATTGAGGAAGTGCCAGCATCTGACGGTTCGGGCGAGGTGACCTACGTCTGGAAGGGTGAGAAACAA
>JBHWRK010000097.1:0-14263 GCA_043426715.1 Trueperella sp.
TCGATTCCTATCGAGGGCACGAATCTGTCTGACTTGAAGTGTCACAGGTGTCCGGTTTGACTGATCTTGGTGTCGGTCCACCTTTTCCCGAGATGTCGCTAAAAGGTTTAAGTTTGTTTGGGCATATTCTGTAATCGCCGTGACTTTAGGACGTTGCGCGGCTATCGTTGTGACTAAATCCATACTATATGAGGTAGATTCAACGTGAAATCCTTGAGTGAAAGTAACGAACAAAGCGAAGATAGCGGCCACGAGCTCATCTCCGAAGCGCTTGTGAAGGACGAATACGCTCAGACGACCGAAGGTCCAATGGGGCACCCAAAGGGTCTGTACACGCTCTTCAATCTGGAACTGTGGGAAAGATTTTCTTATTTCGGTTTCCAGGCAATTCTCGTCCTCTATCTATCTGATGCGATCGCAAACGGAGGCTTGGGATACGACGAAAATGTCGCATCCTCGATCGTTGCGGCATACGGGGCGCTTCTCTATTTGCTCTCCATTGGCGGAGCATGGATTGCCGACCGCGTCGCAGGCACGCAAAAACCCGTACTCTGGGGCAGCATAATTATCGCTGGCGGGCACATAGCGATGGCGATTCCCGCAGAACTGTTCACATGGGTGGGACTCGGATTCATCATCGTGGGAACGGGGCTACTAAAGCCGAACGTATCTACCAAGGTAGGTGAGCTCTATAAGCCCAACGATGACCGGCGTGACGCGGGATTTGCTATTTATTACGCCGGTATCAATATCGGTGTTTTCCTCGGCCCGATCATCGCTGGCTGGCTCGGTCAGCGTGTGCACTGGCATGCAGGATTCGGCGCCGCAGCCGTGGGGATGATTATAGGAATCATCTTGTATATCTACCAGTCGCGTTACCTCGCCGGTAACGAAGCGGCCGTTCGCACCCGCTTGAACTTTAAAGCTGATAGGAACTTTTGGTCAGTCGTTGTTCTCGTCGCCGCAGTCATCGTCGTCGCCGCAATTTTCGGCGGAACTGGCCTCGTCAAACTTGACGGCTTCATCAACGTTATTACGGCCGTGACGATCGTCGTACCGATTATCTACCTCACGTGGATGTACAAATCATCGAAGGTTACCACCGAGGAACGTCGGAACCTTGGTCCATACGTATTCCTCCTCATTGCCCTCGTTATGTACAACCTTACGTATTTCCAGACGGGCAATACTCTGAATCTACTTGCGCTCAACCACACGAACAATCTCGTGGCCGGCTTCGAGTATCCATCCACCTGGTACATCTCGCTCACCGCAATCGTCGAGATCATTATGGGGCCAGTTATCGCATGGGCATGGTTTAAACTCGGCAAACGCCAGCCACATGTGGCGGCAAAGGTCGGTATCGGTGTTATCTTCGGCGGGTTCGCGTTCATATGGGTGGCACTTGGTGGTATGGCTACCCCATTTGGCAGCCTCATGAACCCTCTGTGGTTGGTGGCCTGTTACGTGTTTCTCGGACTGGGAGATCTGCTCGTCCAGACGTCCGGTATGTCCGCGACGACCAAACTTGCTCCGCGTGCATTTGTATCGCAAACGATGGCAGTTTGGTTTGCCGCGATGGCGATGGTCCAGGGACTTCAGGCGCAGATCGTCAAACTATTCGAGTCTGACGGCTCAAACCAGGTGCTCTACTTCGGTATTCAGGGTGTCATCATCATCGGCTACGGCGTGTTCCTCATTGCACTCACACCATGGATGAAGAAACGCATGACCAATCTGTAGCCACTTGTTGCTGCGAAAGGTAAAGGACAATGAAGTATCTAGACCCAAGCGAATTTCCATACCAGGTTGATGTGGTGGAAGATTGGATCCCTCTCTCCGATGGCACTCGGCTGTGGATGAAGGCGTGGATGCCGGTCACGGAGGAGCCAGTTCCAGCGATCCTAGAATACCTCCCCTATCGAGCGTCGGACTGGACGTGGCCACGCGATTCGGAGCGCCATCCCTACTATGCAGGCCACGGATACGCCGCCATTCGGGTAGATATTCGCGGGCATGGCAACTCCGAAGGTGTGCCTGGCGATGAGTATGACGCACAAGAACACGCTGATGGTCTCGAGGTCATCGATTGGATCGCTAGCCAGCCTTGGTGCACAGGAAAACTTGGCATGATCGGTATATCGTGGGGCGGATTCAACTCTCTCCAGCTCAATTACCTCCAGCCTGAGCCGCTCAAGGCGATAGTTACGGTGTGTTCTACCGATGACCGCTACGACAACGACGTGCATTACATGGGCGGGTCCATGCTGGCCGTCGACATGTTCTCATGGGCTGCCACAATGTTGGCTTTCGAGTCGCGTCCACCGGACAAGCGAGTCTGGGGTGATGGGTGGAAGGATCAGTGGATTCACCGGCTCGAAGGGATGGACACCTATATCGATCGATGGATGAGCCACCAAGTGCGCGACGAGTACTGGCAACACGGGTCTGTGTGTGAAGACTATTCACGGATGAACGCTGCGGTGCTTGCCGTGGGTGGTTGGTTCGATCCATATCGCGACACGGTAGTGCGCCTTGTGGAGAATCTAAGCGCAAATGGGCAAAATGTGCGTGGCTTGATTGGCCCGTGGTCTCACCAGTATCCGGACCGCAGTATCCTGCCCGGTCCATTCATTGACTTCCTTGGTGAAACCCTCCAATGGTGGGATTATTGGCTGAAAGGCAAGACCGATAACGGTGCGATGGACACCCCGCTCTTGCGCTCGTGGATGATCGATCCGGTTCCGCCGCGCTCCATATACAAGGAGCTCCCAGGTAGATGGATTGCCACCGATCAGTGGCCTGATCCGGAACAAGAGACAGTCACTTGGGCACTCGCAGACGGCGTGCCAAACCCTGTCAGCCTAGATATCAATTCCGCTGCCGTCGGTGAAGTACCTGCCGGTGTACGTGGCAAGGTCGCCGTTGTGAATTCCCCGCAGAATGTTGGAAGCGGTGCTGGCCGCTACTTCCCGTATGGCAATGATTCGGATTTGCCGATCGATCAGCGCGAGGATGATGGGAAGTCCGTGACCTTCGATTTCCCACTTCACGAAGCCGTTCAAGTTCACGGGAACCCGAAAGTGCGGTTGAGGCTGACGACGGCGGCCGCGCGCGGCCAGGTGTATGTGCGGCTATCTGACGTCGCGCCTGACGGGGAAACGATGCTTATTACGCGTGGAAATTTGAACCTATCATCACGTGATGGCCGGGAGAAGGCAGTGGATTTCCCATCGGACGAGTGGGTGGACGTCGTCATCCCGATGACTGCGATGGGGTACAAGATTCCGGCGGGGCACTCGCTACGTGTTTCAGTGACCAACTCATATTGGCCGTGGATCTGGCCCCAGGCCCAACACGAGGCTGTCATTCTCGATCTCGATCATTGTGCGATCGATGTTCCAGTACGCCCAGAGTTTGAGCCCGGATCACAGCGAGACCAAGCTGATCGTGCCATCGTCTTTGACGATCCAGTTCAACCAATCAATGCGGACGTGAAGTACCCAGATGAGGGGCGACCTGGCGTACGCCGGCCTGAGCGCCTCATCTCCGACGACGTGGCACGACGCGAGCAGTTCATCCAGGTTGACCCGATGTACGGCGGCACTCGCGTCTATCCGGATGGTCTTGCCTATAACGAGGACGTGGTCGAAAAGTACTGGATCTCATGGGACGATCCCACGTCTGCGCGCGCCGAATCCGAATGGAAAATCACGCTCAAGCGTGACGATCTCGATTGGGAAGCGTCGCTGACCGCAGATACACGCATGCATTGTGATGCGAAGAATTTCTACACCGAATCTGTGGTCCGATGCTGGGACGGTGGGGAAGAAATCTTTTCAAAGACCTTCACGCGAACGATCCCGCGCGTCGCAAGTTAATCTGCAATTATCCACGAATATCTCGGCGTGGGCGAGCAATGTGTCCTGGCCGTACAATGGCAGTAGCCAACATGAGGCGTACCGGAGGTTCTCGTGGTTCAAACCCGCATACTGCTGTATTACAAGTTCACGCCGATTGCCGACCCGCACGCCGTGCGACTGTGGCAGTGGAACTTGTGCGAGCGCCTTGGTCTGCGCGGTCGCATCCTCATCTCCGAGCACGGCATCAACGGCACGGTGGGCGGCGAACTCAAGGCAATCAAGGCCTACCAAAAGGCCACCAAAGAATACGAGCCCTTCCGCGATATCGAGTGGAAGATATCCGAGGGCACAGGACTCGACGAGGGCGGCAGGTCTCTCGATTTCCCGCGTCTGTCCGTCAAGGTCCGCAAGGAGATCGTGGCCTTCGGTGCAGCCAGCGAGCTGAAAGTCGACCGCAACGGTGTGATCGACGGCGGACGCCACGTCAAGCCCGAGGAGATTGAAGACCTCATCGCCGAGTATCCAGACCTTGTGTTCTTCGATGGTCGCAATGCGATCGAGGCTGAGGTCGGACGCTTCGAGGGTGCGATCGTTCCGCCTACGAACACCACCCACGACTTCATCAAGCTCCTCGACTCCGGCGAATACGACCACTTGAAAGACACCCCGATCCTCACGTACTGCACGGGTGGTATCCGATGCGAGGTGTTGACGGCCGTTATGAGGAACCGGGGATTTTCGCACGTCATGCAGATCGACGGCGGCATCGTCCGATATGCCGAAAAGTACGGCAACACCGGGCGCTGGAAGGGCGCGCTCACGGTTTTTGACGGTCGCGAGGTGATGACCTTCGGTGAGGATCCCGAGGTGATCGGACATTGCCACAAGTGCGAGTCTCCAACGTCTTTTCTTCACAACTGCGACGAGCCCAGCTGCCGGTCCCGGCTAGTGACGTGCGAGAACTGCGGCGATCAGGTGTTCTGTGACGACCATATCGGCGCGGAAATCAGCCGTTGATTCAGATGCGCGATTTCGCGCAACGCGTGTTTTTCGGCGCGCTTGCACCGACTGTGACCCGGTTCTCGGTACTGTGGACGCGTGAGCCCTTTCTTTAGACGCAGAAAAAAGACAGCCCCCGTATCGGCTAACTCCCCGGCGCAATCCGCGGAGTCCCCGAAGAGCGCCGACAGCCCGGACACGCCCGAGTCGGCACCATCTCCGCAATCGCCGGCGCAGTCCGTGCCCGCCCCCGAGCGCACACGCTCGCGCGAAGAACTTCTTGATGAGACCTACGCGGTCTGGCACAGCGAACTTGCCTCGCGCGCTCAGGATGCCGATGATACGACGAACGACGAAGCAAACGGCGTCGTCGACCTCACCCACCCCCACCCCACTGGATCCGCACTGTTCTCTTCCGGCTCACCGGTGCGTATCACGTCGCTCGTGCGGGAGCGTTTCGCTCAGCAACGTGCCGTCGCCAACCTGCAGCGTCTGAAGTCCACCACCCAGCGCATCGCCGAAATGTATGGCCACGCGCCCACATCTCTTGCATTCGGTCGGCTCACCTGGACCGAACTCCCGCCCGCTGCGGCGACCGACTCGCCAGTTCACTATGAAGCGGCCGAGATGACAGACGAGTTCCCGATGATCGAGGAAAACGACGACGATCCCGCGGCCGACCATGCAGATTCGGAGCTCGATGGCCCGGCGTCCGAGAATGTGTTTCGTGAGGATCTTGCTGACGATCGATCGGACAGCGAAAGTTCTGACTCCGCCGAGGCCGGAACTGATGCCAAGGATGCCGACGAGTCGAGTAACTTGACTGCCGACGCCGCCGACGTGACCGAAGCCAAAACCGATGAGGTCTCTGTTTTCGAAGCAGATGCCTACCCACGCGAGGCTGTCGAAGTCAGCGAGTACGCCATTTTCCGCGCGGTTACTCTCAAGTTCGATGGCGACCGCGACGCTGTGGTCCGTCAGCTTAAGCGCACGGACATCAACCCGGCCGTCCTGCGCGCGCTCCGCGAAAATGGGGCGACGCACGAACAACTGACCCAGGTGCGGCAGGCCGCCCAGCAGATTGACGATCTTGATCAGCTGTTGGAGGTTGTCGTCGCGCTTGGACGCATGTATCTGCCGGGTTTTGACGTTGAATCGGTGGCGTACCTCGGATGCTTCGAGCGCCCCGAGCGTACGATGCTCTCCGATCTCGAAGGGATGGAGCCGTATATCCGAACATCGGGCATCATGATGGCGCTCGCGGGAGATGAAGAAACCCGCAAGCTGTCGGCCGCCCCGATGCTCCCAGGTGGCGAAGAAGATCGCGCTCCCGAAGTCGAGCGCGGAGCTGGCGATCTTGACGTCGCTGAACTCAATGCGGTGGAAGCGGTAGCGTCAGGCAGGTCGATCGTCGTCGACTGCCCACCGGGATCTAAACGAACCGAAACAATGGCATCCATCTGTGCGGATGCTGCCGCCTCCAACCGATCGATTCTCGTTGTGCCGGCGCGGCTATCATCTGGTCGCCAACTTATCGAAGAACTTGAACAGCTTGGCCTAGGCGATCTGGTACTCGATTTCTCCGAGGTCGATAAGGCGCCACAGCGCATCCGTACCGGTCTGCGCCTGCCGCGCCCTGAGTTACCAACCGATGAGACCTTGGAGTTGCGCTCGCACCTCGTGGAGACCCGTCGCAAGCTTGAGACGTTTGTGGACGACCTCCACCGCGAGGATTCAGACTGGGGTACCTCGGTCCATGACCTCTTGGAGAAGCTTGGCGGGCTTATGTCCGCTCCTGAGCCACCGCAGACTCGCGTCCGGCTCGGCGAGAAGGCCATCGCAGCCATCAAGGACGAGGGCATTGACTCCGTTACATCCGAGTTCGATCGTGCTGCAGACCTTGGCGCGTTCGATCCGGGGATTTCCCGCTCGGCCTGGGCAAATTCGACAATCGCGGACGCGTCCGCGGGAGCTGAGGCACTTGACGAGGTGCGCCGCCTTCACGACATTACCGTCCCGGCCGCGATCAGTCAGTCGTCGCGCTCCGCAGGCGAGACGTCGATGAAGCAGCCCACCACGCTCGCACAATGGTTTGAGCATATCGACGTTCTCGATGGAATAGCCGACTCGCTCGACACCTTCGTACCGCGAGTCTTCGAAACATCGCCGATGAACATGGCGATCGCCTCCGCCCCGAAGGAATGGCGCGACTCGCACGGACATGCGATGAAGATGTCCGACCGCCGTCGTTATCGGAAGCAAGCCCTTGACCTCGTCCGCCCGGGCGAATCGACGGCCAATCTTCATGAAGACCTACTCAAGGTGCAAAAGCGCCGCGAAATCTGGCGTCGTTACTCACCGGACGGCGGCTGGCCAACCCTCCCAGACGGTATGGCTCAAATTCGCGCCACCCGCGCCGAAGTTCAGCGCGACCTCGAGTCTCTCCAGGGGTATCTGGACGGCGAAGCCTTCTTCGACATGGAATTCGAAGTGCTTCAGGAACGCCTCGCCTCACTTGTGAACGACGCCGACCACATGTCTTCGCTGCCCGAGCGCAACGCCACACTCCGATCTTTACGCGATCGTGGATTCGGAGAGTTTTTGGATGACGCCGTCCAGCGCGGCGTCACGCCTGACCGACTCGCTGCCGAGCTCGATCTGGCGTACACGTCTGCGGTCTTTGAGCAGATGATTGGCAAGTCACCGACGTTGGCAAGCCTGGGCCCACGTGATCTGACGGAGCTGTTGGCGAACCTGCGAACGCTCGACCGCAAGCACACCGAGACCTTGTCTGGCCCGGTGCTCCATGCCGTTGTCAATAATTCGCGCTCGGTCATGCAGTCACGCCGTCAGGACACTCTGAAGCTCGACAACATGCTGGCAGAAGAGGGCACAGGCGGTTTGCGCGATGCGATCGCCACGTACGCGCGCCTCGTTCAGACGTCGCGCCCGGTCTGGGTTGTGCCGCCGACAGTGCTCGCGGAGTTCATCCCGCCGATGCCGTGGGTCGACCTCGTTATCGTGGAGGCTGTCGACTCGGTGGCCACCCTCATCTCGCCGATGATGCGTGGACGCCAGGCTGTCGTTGTTGCAGATTTACGCCGCCCCGGCGGGGAAGCAATCAAGGTCTTCGAAGACGTGCTGCCCGTCGCGGAACTGCCGACGTTCCAAGCCGAACACGATGCGCTCTCGACCTTCGCGCTTAAGGAGATCGGCTACGATCTCGACGCAATCCCGAGCGTTCATGTAGCTCGCGAATCGCGGCTAATCTACATCGATGGTCGTGGTGTACCCGGAACCTCGGGGGATGGCGCGGTTGAGTCGACGCAGGTGGAAGTAGACGCCGTCCTCGATGCCGTCATCGAACACGCGATGAGCCGCCCCGACGAAACACTTGCTGTCGTGACCCTGTCCGTCACACACGCGAACCGGGTCCGCGAAGCCGTCGTTGCTGCAAATTCGTCCGATATCAAGCACCTCAAACGCTTCGTTATCACCGACATCACACGCGCTTCGGGCCTCAAGAGAGACCACATCATTCTCTCGGTTGGCTACGGTAAAACGGTTCACGGCCGCGTGCTCCACACGTTTGGCGCGCTCGCAAGCCCAGAAGGGTTGGCCGGTTTAATCGACGCGATTGCCGCTGCCGGCTCGGATCTGACGATCATTTCTGCGCTTGGACCCGGCGACATCGACACACGCAGAGTTTCGACGCCCGGCCTGCGCTTGCTCTCGCGCCTCATCGAGAACGCCGGCGGTTCGCAGGAGCACCTCGCCATCGCCGATGACGACGTGGCTCCGCTTCTCGCGGACGTGGCGAATCGCCTGCATGATCGCGGTTGGTCCACGCGTGCTTCCTATGGCTACGAGGACTCACCACGGATTCCACTGGTCGTGGGGCACGGAAACGAGTACGTGGTGGCCGTCATGCTCGACGATGAGGATTACGTGAGCGAGCGATCGCTGCGCCGCAGGGATCGGTTCTGGGTGCAGGCGCTCGAAGTGCGCGGTTGGTCCGTGTTCCAGACGTTCTCGAGCTCGCTGTTCATTGATCCCGAAGGTCAGGTTGCGGCGATCGAGGAGTTGCTCAAGGTTCGATTCCCCGATCAGCCTGAACCGGTTCGCGTCCCGACTCTGACCGAGGACGGCGCCGAACTTGCCCAAGGCTGGAATACCGAGGAGATTGACCGGGAGAATCCGGGAATTGGAAATCCAGACGAAGGGCTACGCCCGCGGGGCATTCGCCCGAATGTAACTCCAGGCCTAAGTCTGGCTGCCTACACGGATGACCAGCTCGATGACATGATCGAGTGGGTCGCGTCCGACGGCAAGGTTCGCGGCGAAGACGAACTCGTGGATGAGCTACGCGCCGAGCTGGGAATCGAACGCCGAGGCGAACAGATTGATATTGTCTTGCGCAACGTGGCACGCCGTTCCGGCTTGATCGGAGTCGCGATGGAGTTTGACGACGGTGCGGAGCGTGAATTTGAGGAAGGACTCGAACCCGAGGGCGATCACGTTGCTCACGTGGATGAACTCCCCGAAGAGGAGATGCTTGATGGGGACGAGGCACTCGCTAAGGAGTTCGCAGCCGACAGCACTGACGAGGCCGAAGGCACTGATGCGGCGGACGTTGACACGGAGCAGGAGCTCCCAATTCACGGAGAGTCTGGACCAGTCGGGTTCGAACCAGAATCGGTTGAGTCCGACCACGTTGATTCCGAGGTCGAGGGTCAAACAGATTCTGTCGATGATCCGGCGCCAGAAGACGACACCGGTGACGTGACTGCGGTTGAGGACCAGCCTGACTTTGACGAAGGGTTTCGCACCGAGGTCGATTACGAGATCGTCGATGAAAAAGACGACGGCCTCGAACTCGACGACGAGGGTCCCGTCATTGAGGGCGACTTTGACCGGTAAGGATCCGAACGATCGAGGCGAGCCCCACGATGATGCATTGCACGCGGTGGGAAAGCCGGTGCGCCGAAAGGGCTCGCGCCGCGTGGTGCTGGTCTCAGAGGTCGACGCTAAGCGAATCAAGTCGGGCGAATTCGATTCGGTCGAGAACGTGCTCCATGCCAGTGATCGGACAGCGCGACCCGCGCCGCCTCAACCAACGACATCTCCATCCGCAAAGGAGCAGTCATCGGGGGTGACCAAAGCGGGTGAGAAGAAACCTCGATTGAGTCCGCGCGACCGGGAGATCCTCGACGACGTACCACCTCACTTCGGCAAACTCTGACATGTCGGCTCGGCAAGGCGAGCTAGTATCGCGGACCAGATAACACGGCGTGAAGTGGCGCTCGCGATCCTGCACCCAGCACCCGCTCGATCGATTCCTGTGGAATCTCAAGATAGAACACGTGCGTGTCTTCGGTGGTCGCCAGTACATTGGATGAGCCCTTGGTCGTAGAAATCCCTGCCACTCGTACGCCTTTGACCAGCAACTGTGCCTTGCTGGCAGTAGAAAATTCGTCCGGCATCGCGTACAGATCGACCTGAACACCGACTTGCATGAGCGCAATTCCGCCCGCATCCACAATTGCCAGTGGGGCAATCACCGTCCCTTCGGCGGAGTTCTCCAAGAACTCCGAAGTCAAGAGGTGACTGGCTAACACGGGCGCACCTTCCGGCAACGGGCCAACGAGATAATCGCCGACGGCCTCATCAACACTGCTGATCAAGCCCGCGAAATCGGCGGCCGTCTCGCGTACTGCCAAGTCGGCAGTCTCAAGTAGCTCACCACTGGCCACGTCGCGCGTGGTTACGACCACGGGCATTGAAGGCGCCTCGGCCGTCATCGGCGTGAGCGCCTGAATCGCGAGCACAAGAAAGATGGCCACTCCCACCCAGCGCCATCGCCACAACAGGGCACGGATCGGCGATGATCGCGCTGTTTTCGTAGGTGAGGATGTTCGGTGGGAGTGAGCCATGCACGCAATTATGCAAAAGCGCCCTCATTCCCAGCCTGGCGAAAGCGTCAAATGTGGATAACGGCGTCGTTATCCAAACTGTGGAGATGTTTCGTCAGCCGCAGTGGTGCGAACAATCGCTGTCGGATGGATAACGTACGGAACCGACACGTCCATTTCGTCCTGCGGGATCTTCTCCATGAGGAGCTCCTCGGGGTAGACCATCGCACCAACGAGCGCATCGGGCCCTACCTTCTTCAACGCGCGGTCATACCAACCCCCGCCCTGACCAAGGCGCGCACCCTGCTGCGAAATCGCCAGCGCGGGAATCACAAGGGCTTCGACGTCGGCCAAAATTTCCGGATCAAGCGCCTCACCCGGCGGCTCCGGCGGACGCCCGGGAGCCATTTCCACGAGCTCGTCACCCATGTTGTAATAGCCCCATGCGCGGGTTAAACCTGGGCCAAGCTTCGGTAACAGCACCCGCTTTCCGGCGTTGCACAGCGCCTGGACAACTTCGCGCGTTGGGGGTTCTTTATCAACGGACACATAACACGCCACCAATTCGCGGTCGCCAACGAACTGCATCACAGTCTCCGCCCACTCTTTCGAGTAGCTCTCGAGCATCCGCCGACCTCGTTGTTTGCGGTGAGCTCGAACTGTTGATCGGAGTACTTGCTTGCCTTCTTCAACCTCCAGACGGGAGATATCAGGAACACTCAAGGGTGAGATGGACATGGCTCTATTCTTTCACGTATCCGAAGTGCAATGTTTCGGACACGCTCCGGTAAACTGGGCGGGAAGTCCTAGGAGGCCCGATGAAATCTGTTGCCGAGCACCTTGATGAGTGCCTGTCCGTGGCGCAACCGTTGCCGCCGTTCGCTGCCGCGTTGAGCGACGCGGTGGGTTGCGTGCTCGCAGAGGATGTGCGATCACTTGTAGACGTTCCGCAGGGCGACCTCGCCTCGCGTGACGGATATGCGGTGAGGATCGACGACGTCGATGGAGCCACTCGAGAAAATCCTGCGACTATGCACGTGGTCGAGGAAGTTCGGGCGGACACGATCGACCCCTCGATGTTGGTCGAGGGTGCGACAGTGCGGATCTCATCGGGTGCAGTGCTGCCAGAGGGCACGCAGGCAGTTATCCCGATCGAAGACACCGATCAGGGGCGCGCTGAGGTACAGATCTTTACGGCAGCCGATGATGGCGAGAACGTGCGTCACCGCGCCGAAGATTTCGCGGCCGGCGACGTGCTATTGCGTGCTGGTGTGCGCATTGGGTCTCGCCAGATCGCGGTGCTCGCCTCAGCTGGTCACGCAACGGTCATGGTTCATCCGCGCCCGCGCGTGGTCATCATGTCGATTGGCGATGAGCTCCAAGAGCCGGGCATCCCGGCGGCCGTGGGCAAGATTTACGATGCCAATTCGCATGCACTCGCGACAGCCGTGCGAGACGCCGGGGGAGAGGTTTTCCGCGTCGGTGCCGTCACTGATGACAAGCGCGAACTGCGGGAACTGCTTGAAGATCAACTTGTACGCGCGGACATTATTATTACCACCGGCGGACTGTCCTATGGCGGCGGCGACACCCTGAAGGAAGTGCTGTCCCCGTTAGGAACCGTGCGCTTCGACAATGTGGCTATGGCCCCAGGCCGTCAGCTCGGCGTGGGAACCCTCGAAGAAGAGACCACCGTATTTTGCCTGCCGGGCTCGCCAGTGGCTGCCATGACTGCTTTTGAGATTTTCATCCGCCCGGCCCTCCGACACATGGCCGGATATTCAAACATCCACCGCCGCTCAATTAAGGCGAAGGTGGAAAAGCAGTGGGAGTCACCGGCAGCCACCCGCGAATTTGTGCGCGCCCGCGTGATCGGTAATCCGCACGAGGGTTACACGGTCGAGCCGCTTGGCGATCCGGCCCGCCCACTGCTCACCGCACTCGCGCAGGCTAACTGCCTTGCGGTCGTGCCCGAAGATCAGCGCGCGGTGCAGGTGGGCGATGAGCTGGAGTGCATCGTCCTCAACGCGTGATGTGCCGACTCCGCTCTGTCCAGACTGGCTAAAAGATTTGGTGGCCCTATATGGGAGGGGCCTGGCGAGTGTGGTCGGGTCGATTCCGATTGTTGATGGTGTGGGTTATGTGATCGGCGTCGTGAAACTCACATGTGGCCAATGTGGATGTTGTGGCAGATGTCTGAATTTTCCGGGGGAATAATTGTCGCCAACGGAGAAATTGAGCAACACGCCTCCGCGAGATAGCCAGCAAAACCGGGCGTTCGACCTAACGTGGATATATGGGTATTGAGGGGGCGGTGCTTGCCGTAGGAGCATTGTTCCTGCTCGCATATGTCGTTCCTCATATCACCCGCAAGCGAGCCGTCCTCGCGGACGCACCGATCGGTGAGCGGTACTCGAACGACCTGAGGCTTATCACCGAACGAACACTCAGGCAGGCCAGCGGCGAACACGGAAAAATTTTTACGACGGAGCGAATCATGAGTACACCCAGCGGCAAACGCGGACAGCGTAGCCCGAACGCATCGAAAATGCGCGCGATTGCGCGCGACCGTTCTCGTGCTCGCGCCCGCATCGCCCAGCGCGGTGCAACTCAGCAGCGTGCTCTACTTGGAGCGGCCGTGCTCGTTGGTTTGACTGTTGTGCTGTGGATTCTTGCGGGCGTGACGTCCGTGCCCACGGCGTTGGCGATTGCATCCACGGCTGTTGGTGGCGTCTACCTCGTTGGACTCGGCGCGGTTGTCTCCAGCTGGAGCCGACTCAACGATGAGGACGAGGAGCGTATCTCGCGCGCCAACCACGCCCTGTACAGTAGCCGCAAATACCAGCGCGAGCTCGATGCGCGTATGACAAACGACGCCGAACCAGAGGCTCCCGGAGTGGGTCCGGCGAAGACGGTGGTTGTGGCTCCCGCGAAGACGACGGGTCACGCCGCGAAGAAGTCCGATGTTGAGAGCGCGGCACCAGTTGTTGAAAATCCGTCGGTCAAGGCGCTCCGATCCCTCCCGATACAACCAGTGAAGCGTGAGCGTCCGGCCAGGCCGGTGGCTGAGACAACCGTGTCTCAGGAACCCAGTGCTCGAGTTGAGGTGCCGTCCTACACTCTGAAGCCAACAATCCAGCGCCGCAGCGTGAAGCCGTACGTAGCACCCGAAGTGCCTGAAGCTGACGTCCCGTACCGTCCAAGCCAGATTGGTGAGCGGCTTGGCGAGGAGTCACTCGAGGCTGCGAATCCCGCGCCCGAGATGACCCGTGCCGAGGAACTGCGTTCCGACGTGCTTGGCGCAGGCTCCACCCTCGACGCACTTCTGGACCGTCGCCGCGCATAATGACCGCTGTTGCATTCGTGCATGGCCACACAAGACTGCCAGTCGCATGGCGGGCTGTGGCTGACCGACTCCCGCCGCACTGGGCTGTTGTAGCGCCCGACATCTATAGTGTGGCGCGCATCGGTGGTAATAGTAAAGACCAC
>JBHWRK010000098.1:0-8690 GCA_043426715.1 Trueperella sp.
CACTGTGCGATTCGATTTATGCCGTCACGCGACCCTTCGGTTCTACATTCACCGGCATCTTCTGACGATGCCAATCAGCGATCGTACGTGCCGCCTTACTGTCGTAACCGATGAGTCGAGCCGCGTTGAGAATGACGAGCAGCACCGATGCTTGGTGAACGAGCATTCCCGAACCCATGCCCACCCAACGTAGCAACACGCCGAGGATCAGCATCACCACAGTGGCGAGCGCAATGATCGTGTTTTGCCGCATATTCGTCATCGTCTTCTTCGCGATCGCGTGGGCGTGGACCAGCTGGTCGAAGCGGTTACCCACGAGGATCACGTCGGCCGTGTCCATCGAGACGTCGGTGCCCGCGCCCATCGCAATACCCAGATCGGCTGTAGCGATCGCAGGTGCGTCATTGACGCCGTCGCCGATCATCGCCACGGTCTTGCCTGCACCGGTTAATTCGCGCACTGCCATGACCTTCTGATCGGGCAGAAGTTGAGCCTCGACGTCGTCGATCCCCACGTGATCGGCAACGGCTCGGGCCGTGAGTGCGTTATCACCGGTCAGCATGACGAACTGAGAAATCCCGGCGTCACGCATTGCCGCAATCGCGTCCGCAACCTCCGGGCGCACTGAGTCGGCGATGGCGATGAGACCGGCGAGGCGGCCGCCCACGAGGACGAACGAGACGCTATTGCCGCGCCCTTCGAGTTCGCGAGCTCGCTCCAACACATCGGCCGGCATATCCGTGACAGCTCGTTGCGATCCGACGACGACCAGGTGCCCGTCCACAATTCCCTCAATGCCAATGCCCTTGCGGACATTAACCTGATCGGCCGTGCCGGTGATGTTCGTCATCTGAGCTGCAGCCTTGACGATCGTGCGTCCAAGCGGGTGTTCGGATGCCTTCTCGAGAACGCCCGCAAGGCGCATGACCTGCTCGTCCGAATATGAATTGAAGGCAACCACGTCAGTCACCTCGGGCTCACCCCGGGTGATCGTGCCGGTCTTATCCATGACCAGAGTGTCGATCTTCGCGAATCGTTCGAGCGCGCCACCACCCTTGATGAGTGCGCCGTGGCGCGAGGCGTTGCCAAGGCCGGCAACGAGAGAAACCGGGGTCGAAATAACGAGCGCGCCTGGGCAGGCGATGACGAGCAACGTGAGAGCGAACTCCACGTCACGCGTGATCAGCCCTGCGATAATCGATGCAATGATAATGCCGGGCGTGTAGAACTGAGCGAGCCGATCGAGAAACTGCTGGGTGGGTGCCTTTGAATCTTGGGCCTCCTCAACAAGTTCGATGATTTTGTTGTAGGTGGTGTCTTCACCCACGCGGTCGGCGACCATCTCGAGGTAGCCTCCCTCGACGATCGTGCCTGACCACACCGAGGCGCCGTCAGTTTTCGTGACGGCGAGCGGTTCTCCCGTCACAGTCGCCTCATTAATCGAACCGGTGCCGTGCACGACCGTGCCGTCCACCGGCACCTGGCTTCCAGTGCGCAGCACGACGCGATCGCCAACCTGCACGTCGTCGACGTCGATCGTCACAACCTCATCGCCGCGCCTGACGTCTGCTTCTTTGGGTGCGCTGTCGATCAGGCTACGAACCGAGCTCCGCGTCTTTTCTAGCGTTCGGGCCTCCAGATATGCGCCAAAGATGAAAAGGAACGCGACGATCGCGGCTTCCTCGTACTCCTCGATGATCAGGGCGCCGATCACGGCGATCGAGACGAGAAGGTCGATACTGAATGCCTTAACCTGCAAGGAACGCAGCGCGGATAGCACGGTGGGCACGCCGGCCAGAAGCGCCGCTACGAAGAAAAATGCGGCGCCGGACCACAGCGTGTCTTGGCTCTTGACCACGAAGGCTGCGATGATCAATACGCCAGAGATGATCGAGATCCAAAGTTTTGTTCGTAGCGACGTCATGGCTTACTTCTGCACCTTCTGGATTGGATATCCGAGTTTGCCGATGGTCTGCGAAATCTCGTCTGCACTCAGCATGGACTCATCCCAGTTAACCTTGACTTTGCCGGCGTTGAACATAACCTTCACGTCGCTTACGCCATCCATGGAGCCGACCTTGCTTTCGATCTTCTTTACGCACGAGGGGCAGCTAAAACCTTCGGTGACGAACTTTGCCTGAGTCATGATGTTCTCCTTTATGTTGTGATCGTGACTGACAGTGATTATTTAACTGTGCATGTGTAAAATATTCCTTGACGTAGATCAAGTCCGATCAGATTGCCACGACATTGCGGACGATTCTTCGTTGGAACGTTGGAAGGAGAACCGGTGCGCGAGATTCCGTTGGCACCCATCCACACCACATGCGTATCGACCGTGCCGATTTTCCAAGGCCTATCTCCATTCGATCAAGAACGGGTAGCTGAACTGGCACACCCTATTAAGGTTGCCAAAGGAGATTTCGCATTTATGAGCGGCGAACGGCTCTCCCAGCTCATGGTCCTCCACCGTGGCCGGGTCAAAGTCACACGCACTCTATCCTCAGGCACGGAGCGAGTTGTGCGCGTGTTAGAGCCCGGCGACTTTCTGGGCGAGCACGAGTTCATCACTGGCGATCGGCTGTTCAATGACGCAATCGCGCTCGAGGATTCTGCCATGTGCGTGTTTTCCCACGATGACCTCGGGCAGCTTCTTCGCCAGCACTCCTCGGTGGGTGTGCGCCTCATGGCATCACTCAGCCGCCGCCTTGCGCAGGTCGAACGCCAGCTCACAGTGATTGGCGCGTCAGTTACCGAGCGGCTTGCCGATTACCTCTTGTCCTTACCAACGACGCCGGTAAGCACTTCTCATTCCGAGGCGCCAGTTGTGCGTTTCCCGCTTCCGAAGAAGGAAATCGCCGCACTGCTTCAAACCACGCCCGAATCACTTTCGCGCCAATTGCGTACGTTCGAGGACTCGGGCGTCATCTCTCAGGAGTCGTACGGTATTGAGTTGCTTGACGTGAATGCCCTCATTTGCTTGGCGGGCGATCTTGCCTAACCAACGCGGGGAAGCGGACACTGGCGCAGGTCGGTTAGCGAAAATAATTCCTCAGCAAGCGCGTATTCCGTCAACGATTTAACATCGACCATCGTGGCCGCGGTTGCCTCATCTGCATCCGGGTTGTCCGCTGCGACCTCTTCGGCAAGCTGAGTTTCCTTCTCACCGGCGATGCCGCCGGCGGTGGCGTACGTGGTGCCCTCCGGGTGCCGCCGACGCCGTGTAATAAAAAAGTCCCGGACGAATCCGGGACGTGGTGCTCGAGGGGGGAGTTGAACCCCCACGCCCTTAACGGGCACATGGACCTGAACCATGCGCGTCTGCCTATTCCGCCACTCGAGCATGCTGGATGCAGCGAAGTACAGCCTACACCGCCGATCCGCGCCTATCCAAGTCACGGCGCCGATGTCACGATTCTCACGAGCTCCCAAGAGAATGCGACGCGTTCCGTTCGCGAGTTTGGCCACGGGCTTATGTCTACTTGCCTGCGAAACGAGTACCCTAGAGCTATACACACCAAGCACCTCTAAGGAGAATGATGAGCGCATTCGACAAGATTGAGCGCCGTGTAGAGAGCGCCTTCGAAAACGTATTTTCACGCGCCTTCAGGTCGGATCTCAAACCGGTCGAACTCGCTTCTGGTGTGAAGAAAGCGATGGACGATCGCGCGGCTACTGTTAATCGCGAGCGCGTATTGGTTCCGAACGAGTTCGAGATCATTCTTGCGGAGTCGGATTTCGACAAGATTGAGGACTGGGGCGAGGATGCGATGCGCTCCGAGCTCATTGACGTTGCCACCCGTTACGCCGCCGACCAGCGCTATACGTTCGTTGGACCCGTGCGCGTCACGTTTAGTTACGATGAGAAGCTCTCGCGCGGCAAGCTCCTTGTGCGGGCTCGTTCCAAGCGCGGCCCTGTTGCCCCAGCAACAACTGGGGACGCAACGCCCGAGAACCCAATCATCGACGTCGACGGCGATCGCTATCTGCTCACTGGCGCAGTGACAATCATCGGTCGCGGATCTTCCGCAGATATTACGGTTGACGACGCCGGTGTGTCCCGCCAGCACTTGGAGCTTCGGGTGACGCCCGGGGGCGTCATTGCGACCGACATGAATACGACGAACGGCACCTACGTGGAGGGACATCGCATCACTGCGGCCACATTGCTTGATGGCAATACGATCACGATTGGTCGTACCCGCATCATGTTCTGGACGAGTCCGGAGATGTTATGAGCGAATTCGTCATCGCACTCCTTCGCCTAGGGTTCCTCGCACTGCTGTGGATCTTCGTCTTTTTCGTGCTCCTCACGATCAAGAACGATGTGTTCGGCACCCGAGTCTCCACTCGAGGTAGGTCACAGCCGACAACCACTCGATCCCGCACGTCACGCCGAGCCAATGCCCCCGCTACCTCCGCTCAGCGCACAAGCGCACTGCACCTCGTGGTCAGCGGCGGATCACTGACGGGAACCACCATTCCTTTAACTGGAGCGTCCCTCACTGTGGGCCGCTCCCCCGATTCGGCCCTCGTTCTTGATGACGGCTATACCTCTGCCCGTCATGCGCGATTCTTTAACAACGCGGGAGACTGGTTTATCGAAGATCTCAACTCCACGAACGGCACGTGGGTAGGCAATGAACGGATCTACCAGCCCACGCGTCTGTCCCTCCGCGTGCCGATCACCATTGGCCAGACCACCCTGGAGCTGCGCCGGTGACGATTTCCTTGCGGTACACAGCGATGTCCGACGTTGGTTTGGTGCGTCGGTCGAATCAGGACGCCGGCTATGCGTCGAATAACCTGTTAGTACTTGCGGACGGCATGGGCGGCGCCGCCGGCGGAGATATCGCCTCCTCCGTCGTCGTTGCTCATCTTGCCGCGATCGACGACGTCCATCAGGCCGAAGATCTCCTCCCCCTCCTCACCACCACCCTCGAAGATGCGCATGCTGAACTCATCGAACGTTCCGAGGAAAAGAAGGAGCTCGCTGGGCTCGGCACCACGTGTACTGCCATTTTGCGGGCATCGAACAAACTCGGCATGGTCCACATTGGAGATTCGCGTGCATACCTGTTGCGAAAGGGAAAGCTCACCCAGGTCACCCGTGACCACACGCTCGTCCAATACCTCCTTGATCAGGGCGACATCACTAAGGAAGAGGCGGAAAATCATCCCAAGCGCAATGTCATCATGCGCAACATCGGCGACACGCCTGAGTCGCTCGATATTGACGGGTCCGTACGCGAGGCCGTCCCGGGAGACCGGTGGCTCCTGACATCCGATGGCCTATTCGGCGTCGTCTCCGACGAAAGCATTGAAAAAACACTCAACGAATACGACAACCTCGACGAGTGCGCACAAAAGCTCGTGGATCTCGCACTCTCCGCCGGCGCTCCCGACAACGTGACTGTAGTGCTCGCGGACGTCGTCGAAAAAGATCCCGCGCCGATCTCCACACCGATCGTGGTCGGCTCGGCTGCTGTGGATAGTCGTAAGCCGACCCGCGGTGGCTCATCCGCAGCTGGAAAGTTGGCCGTCCTACGGCGTCGTACCACCGCGGACGAAGAGATGACCGACGAGACAGTGACGGACGACGATGCTGCACCGCGCACACCTACGTGGGCTCGCATTGCCGCAACGCTTGCCCTCCTGGCGCTACTCATCGGAGGAGGTACGGGGGCGTACGCATGGACGCAAACGCAGTACTACGTGGCGCCAGCCGATGGAAACATCGCGATTTACAAAGGCGTGCCAACGAGCGTAGGTCCGCTCAAATTCTCCAAACTCTACGAGCGCTCTGACGTAGAAATTGATGGCCTCACGCCAGTGGCCCAAGACCGGCTCAAGGATCCCATTACCCGCGGGTCATACGAAGAGGCGCGCAAGGCTCTCGAGGATCTTGCCTTGCACGAGCGCATCGAGCCCGAACCCAAGGATGCGCCGTCCAAGGAACCTTCGCCATCCGTCTATCCGCCGACTCAACCATCCCCGAGTCCCACACCGTCACGCGGAACGAGCGTGAACGATCAGGGCACCCCCACACCTTTGCCGACGGCCGTTCCACGTGATGCAGGTGATCGCCCATGAGTGTGGTCACCCAGAAAGATGCTCAGAACGGACGCATGCGCGAACTTGGACTCCTTATTCTCGCGCTCGGCATTCCGCTACTCGGCTGGATCCTCGTCCACCATGGCGTGAGCGTTGCTGGCGTACCTGCCCTTCCTGAAAACTTCACTCAGATTGCCGGCATCGCAACCGGTCTCGTGCTCGTGGGCCACATCGTCATTCGATTCGCAGCGCCGTGGGCCGATCCGATCTTCTACCCATCCGCGGTGTTACTAACTGGACTCGGGCTCGTCATGATTCACCGCATTGATCACACACTCATTGCACGCGGAGGCAAGGCGGAAGTGACGAGCCAGGTCATCCTCTCTGGGGTCGCCCTCGTCTTCATGCTCATCGCGCTCATAGCCCTCCGCGATCACCGCAAACTTCGACGCATTACCTATATCTCCCTCATCACGGGTACGGTCCTTCTGCTGTTGCCGATGGTGCCCGGACTCGGGCGTGAGATCTACGGAGCGCGCATCTGGATCAACGTGGCTGGCTTTTCCTACCAGCCTGCCGAACTCGCCAAGATCTTCTTCGCCATATTCTTTGCCGGTTACCTCGTCAACCATCGCGATAACCTCGCTCTCGCCGGTAAAAAAATTCTTGGCATTCAGCTTCCGCGAGGGCGTCACTTTGGGCCAATCCTTGTGGGCTGGGCAGCTTCGATGGGCGTGCTCGTGCTCGAACGAGATTTCGGCACAGCCGTCCTCTTCTTCGGACTGTTCGTCGCCATGTTGTACGTGGCCACGGAACGCGTCTCATGGCTCGTTATCGGCGGTATCCTGTCCGCGGTGGGCGTGTACTTCGTGGTCCAAGTGATGCCTCATATCCAGGCCCGGTTCGCGATCTGGCTGGATCCACTCAGCCCCGAACTGTACAACGCCAAGCACGGCTCGTATCAGATCGTCCAAGGCTGGTTCGGCATGGCATCCGGCGGCCTGTTCGGCACGGGTTTTGGACGCGGCTATCCGGCGAACGCATCCCAGTCGAATTCAGACATGATCATTGCCTCGTTTGGCGAGGAGATCGGGCTCGTGGGCTTGCTCGCCATGCTCTCGGTCTACCTCCTGTTCGTCGCCCGAGCGCTGAAGACCGCTATCGATCTTCGCGACGGCTTTGGCAAACTGCTCGCCTCCGGCCTCGGATTTGCGATCGCACTGCAAAGCTTCACCGTGGTAGGCGGAGTCACCGGCGTCATCCCGATGACTGGCCTCGCCATGCCGTTCCTCGCACTCGGGGGCTCAGCACTCTTGACCAACTGGATCATCGTCGGCCTGTTGCTTCGCATGTCTGACGCCGCCCGCCGCCCGTACGTTCCGGCCTCCGCTCCGCTCCCCACGCTCGACGATCCGGGCTCGCCTGAGTCGCCGGGCTCCGCCGACACCAATGACACGAGCGATCGGCATCACGACACCGCTGCTCACGATGTGACTGACGCCTTCGAGGTGGACGAGGATCGCAATCCGACAGAGGTGGTCCGGTGAATCCACCCCTTCGCAAACTCGTGGCCGTCGTTGTCGTCATGTTTCTCACTCTCATGGCGGCAGCGACCTCCCTGTCCTTCTTCCGCGCGGAGTCTCTCAATAATGACGCGCGTAATGCCCGCACCTTGTATAAGGAGTACGGCGTTGATCGCGGGCCGATCATCGTGGCCGGTGAACCGATCACTGGTTCGGAGCCGGTCAATTCGCCCTACAACTACCAACGCACCTACCTTCAGCCAGCTCTCTATGCGCACCTCACAGGCTATTTCTCCGTGACGCACAATTCGATGACGGGCCTTGAGCGCGCAGAAAACTCCATTCTCGGAGGATCGGCCGCATCACTCGCCCCGCAGCGCGTCGAAGAGATGTTCCGGGGCGCGAACCGAGAAGGTGGCGGCGTTGCGCTCACCATCGATCCAGCTGTCCAACAGGCTGCTTGGGACGCGCTCGGAGATCGCCGCGGCGGCGTCGTCGCTCTTGACCCATCCACCGGACGCATCCTCGCGATGGTCTCCAAGCCGTCGTTCGATCCGAACCTCATTGCTTCGCACGATTCGGCGACCTCCAAAAACGCGTGGCAGACCTACAGCGACGACGAGACCCAGCCACTCCTGGACCGCGCGATTGGCGACGACCTGTATGCACCCGGCTCGGTGTTCAAGATCATCACGGCTGCCGCGATGATCGAGAATGGTGACCTCACGGCAGACTCCGTGGTCGAAGCGCCCTACACATTCTCTCCCCCGGGCACGACGCACGAGATCTACAATCCATTGCAACGAGAATGTGGCGACGGCTCGGGTAACGTGCCGTTGCGGACCGCCTTCGTGGAATCCTGTAACACCGCGTTCGCGCTCGGTGGTCTCGATGTGGGAGCACAGGCCATGACGGATATGGCGGAGGCGTTTGGCTTCCACCGGGACCTGTCGATTCCGCTCACCGTGCGTCCCTCGCGTTTCCCCGAGCCGCAAGACCAAGCAACACTAGCGATGGCTTCATTCGGCCAGCGCGACGTACTCACATCCCCACTTCAAATGGCGATGGTCGCCGCAGCCGTGGCCAACGACGGGGTGCTCATGACCCCACTTA
>JBHWRK010000099.1:0-12214 GCA_043426715.1 Trueperella sp.
CGTACCACTTGCGATCAGCCGGCACGACGTACCACGGCGCATGATCGGTGGATGTGCGGTCGAACATAATCTGGTAAGCCTCTTGGTAGGCGTGCCATTTTTGGCGAGTGTCAATGTCGTTCGTCGAGTACTTCCACCACTTGTCGGGACGCGCGAGTCGTTCGGCAAGGCGCAGACCTTGCTCGCGATGTGAGTGCATGAGCGCAACCTTGATGAGCGTGTACCCCTCATCGACGAGGCGCGCTTCCCAGCGGTTGATGTCGTCGTAGCGCTTATCGATCTCCTCTGCCGGCGCGAGCTTGTCCACGCGGCCGATGAGAACGTCCTCATAGTGCGAACGGTCGAACACACCGATCTTGCCCAGAGGCGGAAGCTGCTTCTTTACGCGCCACAAGAAGTGATGAGAGAGCTCTTCTGCCGTTGGCGCCCCGAAGTTGGCAATATGTACACCTTGCGGATCTACCATACCGAGCACGTGGCGGACGATGCCGCCCTTGCCCGAGGTGTCAAGACCTTGTAAGACCACGAGGATCCGACGCTCGTCACCGAGGCGGCCATTGGCAAAGAATCGCTCCTGCAATTCGTCGAGGAGCGGCTCGCGGGATGCCATAAACTCCTCGCCATCCGTCTTCTTGCCATCCCAGCCAGGCGTTGAATTGCGGTTTAAGGTGGCCAGCTCAAAATCTTTTCCGACGCGCAACGCGATCGTGGGAGAGGTACTCCACATGCCCGCGTACGTATTCTTCTCGTCGCTCATATTCTGCCTCCTTGGCGTTTGCCCAATCGTATCTCGTTGACACTCGGAAAATTAGCCCAGAGCGTGCGGTGGTTGGTGGAGAAAAACCACGGATGGCGTCGTCGGCGAAAACCTTAGGAGAAAATTGCGAGCCACACGCCAATCGTATGACAGACGTACCCAACGACGGTTCCCACGTGGAAAAACTCGTGGAAGCCGAAGTGTGTGGGCCACGGGTTTGGCCAACGCATCGCGTAGAAGACCGCGCCCACGGTGTAGGCGATGCCGCCAGTGAGGATGAGCAGGACGATTGTGGGGCCGCCGCTGCGCCAGAATTCGGGTAGGAACCAGAGCGCCACCCAGCCGAGGCCGATGTAGAACCCCACCTGGAGCCAGCGCGGGGCGTTGATGTGGAAGATGTGGATGATCGTGCCGATGAGTGCGCAGGTCCACACGATGCCGAGCACGAGTGCCGCCGTTTTCGGTTTGAGGAGCATGATGGACAGCGGCGTGTATGTGCCTGCTATTAGAAGAAAAATGTTCGCGTGGTCGATCCGGCGCAGGATAGCGAGCATCTTGTCGGACCAGTTGCCGAGGTGATAAATGCCGGAGTTGCCGAATAGGAGGACGGCGGAAATTCCGAAGATGAGCACACCAATACGTGCGGGAATTGTGGGTGCGAAAATGATGAGGAGGATACTGTTCACAAGGGCGAGCGGCGCCATGATGGCGTGGATCCACCCGCGGGCCTTCGGCTTCGAAAGAGCGGCGTAGTACGCCTTGCGCTCGGCGCGCGACGCGGGCGCGGGCTCCATTCCCTGCGTATCAGGGCGCGCTGTGCCAATTTTTTTCTCGGCAGCGGACTGGGGGTGGTGTTCATTCTGTGAAGCCATCGGACTCCCTCGTGGTGGTGAACGTAGTTGCAAGCCTAACCGGACATGTCAGGGGACCCAAGTATGATGCTAGGCGACCAAATCGGCGCGGTATTACCTAGATCCGAAAATGGGCGACGAGCGAATCTATTTAGGGGTTTCCAAACCCGCTAGTGAGACTAAACTAGAGGTCATGGCCGCAGTGTGCGGTCGGGAAGGTGAGCCGATGCGCATACCGGAGTTCCTCTATTCGATCTACGAACGCCGTCTAAGTCGAGAAATTGACGCGACGCGCATACCGCGCCACGTCGGCATCATCTTGGACGGTAACCGCCGTTGGGCGAAGGAGCTGGGATCGTCAGCGTCCACCGGCCACCGCAAGGGCGCTGACCACGTGCTCGAAGTGCTCGGCTGGTGCGAGGAAGCGGGCATCGAAATCGTCACCCTGTGGATGTTGTCCACCGACAACCTCAACCGTTCTGAAGATGAGCTCCGCGATCTTATTGGCATCATTGCTGAGACGGTCGAAAACTTGGCACACAGTCTGCGGTGGCGCATCCGCGTCATCGGAGATCTGGACCTGGTTCCCGAAGATGCCGCACAACGGCTTCGCAACGCAACGACGGCAAGTTCAGGTTCGCCAGGCATGGCGGTCAATATTGCAGTTGGCTACGGCGGGCGTCACGAGATCACCGATGCGGTTCGCGCGTACTTGCGACAGCGGGACGCGGAGGGCGCCTCCCTCGAAGAAGCGGCCAGGGGGCTGAACGTATCGGCGATTACTGAGCACATGTATACGAGCGGCCAGCCTGATCCAGACCTCATCATTCGAACGTCCGGAGAGCAACGCATGAGTGGCTTCATGCTCTGGCAGACCGTTCACACCGAACTGTATTTTTGTGAGGCGTATTGGCCGGAGTTTCGGCGCACCGATTTGTTGCGAGCCCTACGCGACTACGCGGCGCGTGAACGTCGCATGGGACAGTAGCCGAGAACGCAGTTCTGGTCCCCTCAAGGTGCCTTACGGCAAGCACACCTAAAACTGAGTGCGGGCAAGGAGTTCGTTGACTTCGTCGCGAGTGGGTGGGTTTGCGCCCGTTCGCGAAACCGTGATCGCAGACGCCGTTACCGCAAACTGCCCTGCGGACGTGAGCATCTGCGGTGAAATCTCCGTCAAGCCATCGCGCTCGTCGCCGAGAACCGAAATCCGTGCAAGTGCATCAATCAAGGCGGACATCATGGCATCACCGGCACCAACGGCATCCGCGACCTTGACGGGCAACGCCGGAATCTCCACGGACGCATTAGGGGTGAATAGCTTGACGCCCTTCGCGCCCATGGTCACTGCTACGAACTTCACGCCGCGGTCGAGAAAGAACTTCGCGGCATCATCAGGATCGACGGGTCCGCCTTCTAACTCTTCCAGATCCTCAACGGACGCCTTCACAATGTCAACGAAAGGCAGGATCTCTTCCATGTCATCAATAACAGTCTGTGCTGGACCAAGAATCGACAGGCGAACGTTCGGGTCATACGAGACAGTCGAGTGCGGATGGAGAAGCTTCAGCCAACGACGCACTGTTTCCGAGCCAGGCCGTAAATGAGCGCCGATCGAACCGACGTGGACGTGGAGCGGCGGCTCCTCTAGTAACTTTGCAATCTTTTCAGGGTTTGTCGGAGGCTCCTGATACGACGAATTTACATCAAAGTGATACGCGGCCGAACCATGCTCATCGATCGAAGCAATCGCGATCGACGTTGCATCGGAATCCACGGCACCCGGTACTAACATGACCCCGGAGGACTCAATGTACTCACGTAAGGCGTCCCCATCGGCGTCGTCACCAAAGCGCGTTAACAAATGCACTCGCCGTCCAAGACGCGCCAAGCCCACTGCCACGTTCATGGGGGAGCCACCGGGGTGGCGGCTCGTTTCGCCGCCGGCCCGCTTCACGACATCGATCAGCGATTCGCCAATTACTAAACAGTCCGTCACTGCTCCTCCGATTCTTCCGTGTCTGTCCCGTTCGCCACGTGAGTTTGCGCTGCACGTAGGCGCTCGCGAGCACCGTCGAGCCACGATTCGCAACGCCGTGCGAGCGCTTCGCCGAGCTCCCACATCGTGAGTGCCTCGTCGAGCGGGATGTTGCCCTGTTCGAGTCGGGTCACGATTTCGACAAGACGTGAGCGGGCGTCCTCATAGGACAGGTCCGCGACCTTCTTGTCGAGTTCGTCTGGAGAGAGGGATACCGCTGGGGACGTACCCTGTGCGTTTGTCATTATGATCCCTTCTTTGTGGCTCTAACTGAGTCAATTGTGAGGTCGAGATAGCCATCGTGAAGTGTTGCCTGGGCGTGCATCTTCGGAGCTACGTTCTCGACGCTGCCGATGATCCCGTCCTCTGTTCTTAAAACAGCGTAGCCCCTCTTTAGCGTGTGAAGTGGGGACAAAGTCCGAAGTCGGGCAAGATCGGCGGACAAAGAGGTGGCGTGAGCGTCCACGATGCGTTCGATATGGTTGTTCGCCCATGAGCGCAAGTTAGCGAGATCTTCAGCGCGATTGTCCACCATGATCTCTGGGTGTGCCATGACGGGACGCGCGCGGAGAGTCTCCAGTTCGACGGTGGCTTGGTGGAGAAGATTATCGAGCGCGATCCTGCCACGGCGAATTGTGGTGGCCAGGTTGTGTTTTTCTTCGCCGACGTCGGGCACGATGGCTTTCGCCGCGTCCGTCGGCGTCGAGGCGCGATAGTCCGCCACGAGGTCGAGCACGGGGGAGTCGGTTTCGTGACCAATCGCGGAGACGATCGGGGTGCGGGCTGCGGCCGCGGCGCGCACGAGGCGTTCGTCGGAAAAGGGGAAGAGGTCTTCCACGGAGCCACCGCCGCGAGCGAGGACGATGACGTCCACCGCTGGATCGGCATCGAGTTCTTGGAGCACAGGAATCATCTGCTCGACCGCGCCCTGCCCTTGGACTTGCACCTCGCGGATCTCGAATTGAGCCGCTGCCCACCTGCGCGTGGCATTGTTGACGACGTCGTGCATCGCCTTGGTATTGCGACCACAGATAAGGCCAATCTTCCGCGGCAGGAAGGGGAGAGGTTGTTTGCGGTCAGTATCGAATAGCCCTTCGGCAGCGAGCTTCGCCTTAAGGATTTCGATACGGGCGAGCAGGTCGCCGACGCCGACGGCGCGGACCTCATCTGCTTGAAGGGAGAGCGAGCCGTTGCCCGTCCAAAAATCTGGTTTGGCGGCAATGATGACGCGTGAGCCTTCGGTAATACCTGCCGGGAGTGCGTGCGACCAGATCTTGACGGTGATCGTTATCTTCTCTTCGAGGTCCGCAAGTGTGAAGAATTGGACGCGTGCGTTCGGGCGGCGTACCAGCTGGATGACTTCGCCCTCGACCCAGAGCCGCGACATCTTCGACACGTACTCGGCGATTTTTGTGGACAGGAGGCGTAGCGGCCATGGCTGATCGGGCGTGGTCAAGTGTGCCATCTGCGGCAAATCGGCAGGAACTGAGCTAGTCACGCATCACATCATAACCCGGCTATTGTCGTGATCCGTCACCTATGTCAATGGCTCCGAATGCCTGTAGTCTGGCACTGTGACAAATTCAAAGATTTCTTCTGGACAGACTTCGATAAAGCTCCCAACAACACTCGCTGGTGCCTCCGCATTCCCGCAGGCGATTCCATCCGAGCCGAACTCGGAGGGAAAGCGCATCCTAGTTGCGACACCTCGCGGATATTGCGCAGGTGTTGACCGTGCAGTTGACGCGGTGGAGAAGGCACTCGAGCTGTATGGCGCTCCGGTGTATGTGCGTAAAGAGATCGTCCACAACAAGTTCGTGGTGGAAACGCTCACCAAGCGCGGTGCGATCTTCGTGGATGAGACCGACGAGGTGCCCGAAGGTGAGCGAGTGGTGTTCTCTGCACATGGCGTGTCGCCAGTTGTTCATGCGGAGGCCGCCGAACGTCAGCTCCAGACGATTGATGCTACCTGTCCGCTCGTCACCAAGGTTCACAAACAGGCCATCCGCTTTGCGGACGGTGACTACGACATTTTGCTTATTGGTCACGAGGGCCACGAAGAGGTTGAGGGCACACAAGGTGAGGCGCCCGATCACATCCAGATCGTCAATGGCCCGGAGGACGTAGACAAGGTCGAGGTTCGCGATCCGAATCGAGTGGCGTGGATTTCGCAGACCACGCTGTCCGTCGACGAGACGATGGAAATCGTTGACATGTTGCGCGACCGCTTCCCGAATCTTGTGGATCCGCCGTCGGACAACATTTGCTATGCCACCCAGAACCGCCAGGTTGCGGTGAAGAAAATGGCGCCGCAGTCGGACGTGGTGATTACTGTGGGTTCTGCGAATTCGTCGAACTCGGTGCGCCTCATGGAGGTCGCACTTGAGGCGGGGGCCGGGGCGTCATACCGCGTCGACAAGGCTAACGAGCTTCGGCCCGAGTGGTTCGAGGGCGTCAAGACTGTTGGCGTCACTTCAGGTGCGTCAGTGCCGGAGATTCTCGTACGCGATGTCGTCGACGCTCTCAAGGACAAGGGCTACACGGAGGTCGTACCTGTGACGACGGTGGAAGAGGACGTCCAGTTCTCTTTGCCGAAGAATCTACGGGCAGATCTTAAGGCCGTTGGCATTGAACCTGACCGACCACACCGCGCACGCTCGGCGGCTGAGAAGCGCCGGATTTCGAACGCTCGCGTCACAAATGCTCGTGGCACCGACAACGTCGTGAAATAAGACGCAATCCCATTTTTACACACGCAGCGGCTGACTCTTCCGAGCCAGCCGCCATCACCCGAATGCGTGTATCAGTCGGTCCGGTCCTCCAGATCCGACGTGAGCTCGGGTGATCGAAACTCCCTGACTTGAGCGGAATCACCCTCGACAAGTCCAGGAGCTTCGAGCTTGTTCGCATCCAGTGACGCGAAGTCTTTCGCTTTGGTAATCAAACGAGTGTCGAGAGAACTTACTGCCTTGTTGTAATGATTAACGGAGCTACCAAGGCTTCTGCCTAATTTGTCCATATGTCCTGCAAGCACGCGGATGCGATCTACGAGCTCACGTCCCAAAGCCACTACTTCACGGGCTTCGTGACTAGCCGACGACGAGCTCCACACCGATGCCACCGCCCGCAACAATGCGAGGAGTGTTGCGGGCGATGCCAACACGATCCCATTGTTCAGCGCATGGTCGAGTAGCGTGGGATCGGCATGAGTTGCCTCGGCAAGGAGCGATTCCGAGGGCAGGAACATGACGGTCATTTGTGGCGAATCAGAAAAATCCGCCGCATAATTTCGGTTCACCAGATCATCAACGTGCTTACGTACTGCCTTCGAGTGCCGGGTGAGTAGTTGGGCTCGTTCTTGGGCCGCCGACACGTCATCGCCTTGAATTTCCATTGCTAACAGATAGGCGTCCATCGGCACCTTGGCGTCAATCGCGAGGTGGCCATCTCCAGGCAGATGAATGATGGCATCGGGCCTGCGGTTCGTCTGTTTGCCGTCCGCAAATCGCTGTGATCCCACCTGTACATCAAAGTCAACGTGCTCGAGCATGCCAGCTGCCTCGATGATCCGACGCAACTGCACCTCGCCCCACCGTCCGCGTGCTGTGGTGGATCTAAGTGCCGCGTTTAGCGATGCCGTTGTTTCTGACAGCTCAATGCTCACCTGCGCGTCCCGCCGCAGTTGCGTAACTACTTCGGAGTGTTGAGAGGCCGCCTTCGATTCCAGACGTTGCACATGATCGTTGACGAGATCAAGTTGCTTATTGATTGGAGTGAGGGCACGCATGACATCCGCATCCGAACGTGAACGTTGGATGAGTCCCTCATTTTCTTCGAGCAGTCTCTCGGCCCGAGCTTCAGCTGAAGCGGCATGCTCACGGAGCTCAGCTGCTTCGCGAGCACCCTCCAGTAACGCGGAATTCGCCTGCGACTTGCCCAGCAAGAAGCCAGCCACCACGCCCACGATGAGCGCAACGATAAGAAAAAGACCAAGAGATCCAGTCGATAACGTCATACCACCACTGTAAGAGAGCCATCCGTCGAATTTTCATATCGCTCGCCGGGCACGGCTAGAAAACCAAGTCGATCGTCGTCGTTGAACGATCTGCAAGGGCGCGCGTAGGAAATTGCAGGTATGCCGAATTATTCGTCGTCGTTTTTCTCGCGCGGGGGATTGGTGCCAACGAGCTTGTCGTACAGAACGTCCACTGGGTTTTGGATCCTACCGACGATGAGGCCCGTAAACACAGCAGCGATGACGGTGCCCTCACGGACGCCGATGATCCCGCCCGTCATTATGAAGGCGAGAATGAGGGCGGTGGTAACGAGGACCACGTCGAATCCGATTTTCACGCGCGAGAACCGCCAGCCGAACACCTTCGAGATTGCCGAAACCACGCCCTCGCCGGGGAGGAAGTATTTCGCGGTGGCTACCTCGAGTGCTACACCAAGCGCCACGAAGAAGACGCCTGCGAGCATGAAGATGAATTGGGCCCAGTACGCACTCGGGGCGAACGGTTCAATGAGGAAGATCGAGCCATCGATGAACAAGGAGAAGATCGCGGCGATTGGTAGCTGCACCCAGTACCACATCGGGAAATCTTTACGTAGTAGCGCCCACTGCGACAGGATGAAGCCGACGTTGAAAATGAGGTTCCACAGGCCGAAACTGATCGACGTCTGGAGGGTCAGGACCCACATCGGCGAACCAAGCGGGGACGTGCCGAGGCCGCTTTGAGTAAGAAACGCGAGACCGAGCGCGAGGAACGCCACGCCCACGGTAAAGAACAGGAAGGATTTAATTTCACGGCGCACTTCTTCACCGTACACCTCACTGTGGAGCGTGCACCGCGGCGGACTGTGAGATTGGACAGCACTAGACTGAGGCCATGACCATTCCTGTGAAGATTTCTGACTTTGACGACCACATTCTTTACTTCACGCAGAAGGGCGGCTCGGCCATCTTGCTTGGAGCAAATGAGGAGCGACAGTGCCGCATCTGGACGTGCGACCCGTATATGGAGGATGGCTTGGTGATTATTCCGAACGTGGGATCGAGCCAGCTCCGGTTGATCGCTAGCAATCCGGTGGCAACGCTCGTCTATCCCGCGATTGATCCACATGGATTCACATTCATCATTGACGGGCATGCGGAGGTCTTGGCCGACGAGCCGAACACCGTGGCGCTAAAGCCGTCTGGTGGGATGTTGCATCGCCCGCCAACGCATGCGGACGGGCCCGAGTGGACAGGAGTGTAAGCCGGGCTAGCGGAAATTAGCTGACGCACATGCACGTCCGGGGATCTACGCTGGTTGGAGGCGATAGGTGGAACGAGTGTTTCGACCTGCGAATTTTGCCAAAACGGTAGCTACCAACTTTTTCAAAGAATTGGTAGCCGCATTCGCTGTGAAAATTGTGCTGGGAACCGCCGAATGTCGGTAAAAATGCTCCGATGGACAGCAAATCCGAGTGTGCGCCTCTACCGCCCAGAAAATGGAGACCTTACGAGATGAGCGACCGCCATAGACTCGCTGCCCGTGGAGCGTGAATCTGGCAGTCTATCGGCGCCCAGCTCGCGAAAACTCCTACAGCATCAGTGCCGCCACCCACGCGAACAGTAGCATTCCAATGTTGCAGTGCAGGAAGGTGGGGATGACGGAGTCTTTGATGTGGTCGTGGCGACCGTCGGCGTTCAGGCCAGCGGTCACACCGAGCGAGATCGTCGATGCCGGCGAGCCAGCATCGCCAAGTGCCGCCGACGCGCCGAGCAGCGAAACTGTGGCCAGAGGGCTGAATCCGAGCGTGATCGCGAGCGGGATGTAAATCGGCGCCAAGATCGGCACGGATGCGAACGAGTCGCCAAAACCGATCGTGATGAACAACCCCACGAATAACATGAGGAACGCCCCAAACATCTTGTTGCCGCCCACGAAATTGGCGGTGGTGGCGATCAGCGGTTCGATGTGGCCGGTCTGGGCGAGTAGGCCTGCGAAGCCAGAGGCGACAGTGATGATCACGGCGATCTGAGCCATCATGAGGATGCCCTGCGTAAACACGTCATCTTGTTCATTCCACTTATAGATCCCACCAATGCTCAGCAGGATGAAGCCGATCATCGCGCCAACTAGGAGAGAGTCGAAGGCGATCTGGAAGAACAGCGTTGAGGCGAGCGCCAGCAGAGTCATGACCAACGGAAACAGTTTGAGCTGGGCAGGCGGGGCGGTGGTGACGGTCGCCCGGGCTGAACCGGCCACAGGTGGCTCGTAGTCGCGTGGCTTGCGGTACGAGACGAGCACGGCAAAAAGCATGCCTGCAACGAGACCCATGACCGGCCAGAACATCGCCTTGACAGCCACGTCCGGTGTGGCCATCAGTCCGTAATCAGCGCCGTATTCGTTGACGTTGAATAACAAGATCTCATTGAGATAAATCGCGCCAAAGCCGGTGGGGAGCAGCAGGTACGCCGCACTCATTGACGAGGCTAAAATTGTTGCAACCGCGCGACGATCTACCCGCATGCGGTTCAGTACGTCCAGCAGTGGCGGAACGAGAATTGGAATGAAGGCGATGTGGACCGGCACGAGGTTCTGTGACATCAGCGCTGCCAGCACGAACATGCCATACAGTGCCCACTTCACGGACCGATTCGTCGCTTCGCCGTCTGTTCCCGCTTTGTGAGTCACCCACGCCGCGAACATCTCGATAATGCCCGAGCGTGCGAGGGCCACCGCCAGTGCGCCCACCATGATGTACGTCAGGCCAACTTGAGCGCCGCCGAGCACGCTGTCTTGAAAGGCGACGATCGATCCATCGATGCCCATGCCCGCTTGCAGACCCCCAAGCAGCGCAGCCACAAGTAGGGCAACGGTCACGGGCACTTTGACCAGCGACAGCGCCACCATCACGATGATCGCGAGCACGACGGCGTTCACCGGATTTCCCGTCAGCTCGAGGAGCGTGTAGATAGCGGCGAGGCCCAGAATGGTTGCCACCGCGTGCGTCGGGAAAATATCTTTCAACGACGGCGAGTTAGCAGCTTCAAAGGCAGGTTGCGAGGTCTCTGTTAGAGAATTATCTGATTGCATGGACATGAGTCTCCCTTCGGCCATGAGGGTAGCTGGAAGGTTGGCGCGGCGACCGAAACCACCACCTAGTGGGAAAGGTGAGCAAGTCGCCGTCTTTATTTTACGCACGAGCGAGCCGACGCATTAGAATAGCCGCGTGTCTTTAACTATTGGTATTGCTGGATTGCCCAATGTTGGCAAGTCGACTCTTTTCAATGCGCTGACGCGCGCGAACGTGCTTGCCGCGAATTATCCGTTCGCGACGATTGAGCCGAACGTGGGCGTGGTTCCGTTGCCGGATCCGCGGCTGGAACGGCTAGCAGAGATTTTTGGGTCGCAGAAAATCCTCCCTGCAGTGGTGTCATTCGTTGATATCGCAGGTATCGTGCGCGGTGCGTCTGAGGGCGAGGGCCTTGGCAACCAGTTCTTGGCGAACATCCGTGAGGCCGACGCGATCTGTCAGGTGACACGCGCGTTCGAGGACCCGGACGTTACTCACGTCGACGGCAAGGTGGATCCGAAGTCGGACATCGAGACGATCACTACTGAACTCGTGCTGGCCGACATCCAGACGCTCGAGCGGCAACTACCGCGTCTGCAGAAGGAGCTGACAGGTAAGAAGATCGGGCCGGAGGTTGTGAAGACGGCCGAGGAAGCGCTCGAGCTTCTCGGCGAGGGAGCCACGTTGTACGTAGCTGGCCGCCATTTGGACCAGGACATCCTCAAGTCGTTTAACCTTATGACCACTAAGCCGTTCATCTACGTCTTTAATACCGACGACGAGGGCCTGGCCGACGAGGATATGCAGGCGGAGCTTCGCGAGCTCGTTGCGCCAGCGGAGGCGATTTTCCTCGATGCACAGTTTGAGTCGGAGCTCGTGGAGCTTGAAGAAGATGAGGCGCGGGAGTTGCTGGAATCGACAGGTCAGGACGAGGCGGGCCTCGACAAGCTTGCGCGCGTCGGCTTCGACACCCTCGGCTTGCAGACCTACCTGACGGCTGGTCCAAAGGAGGCGCGCGCGTGGACGATCCACAAGGGCTGGACTGCTCCGCAGGCAGCGGGTGTAATCCACACGGACTTTGAGCGTGGATTCATTAAGGCGCAGGTCGTGTCCTTCGATGAGCTCGACGAATACGGCTCCATCGCGGAAGCGCGTTCGCATGGGCGTGTGCGCATGGAGGGCAAGGACTACGTGATGGAAGACGGCGACGTCGTGGAGTTTAGGTTCTCAAATTGACATCTGGTGACAAGGCAAGACGTAGTCGGGAACGCGATGCCCAATGATCCCCTGGATCTTGACAGGTGGGTGGCCCGCAGTGACTGTCGGATGAATCCAGATGTCGTATCCCTTGAGTAGTCTGGTACGACCTCGAAGAAGGTATTTCGCTGTCACGGATCGGCTCCATGCCCTTGCGGACTGAGGCTGGACGCAGGACCATTCCGTTGAGGAGCTAATTACCTTCGTCGAAGTGACAACGGGTAGGGCGGCCCGTGCCGTGCCGCACGT
>JBHWRK010000100.1:0-5076 GCA_043426715.1 Trueperella sp.
CTGAACGTGGTTTACGCGATTGTGAAGACAGGCGGCCGCCAGGAGAAGGTGTCCGTCGGATCTATCGTGGTTACGAACAGGATTGAAGGCGAAGCTGGCGACACGGTCGAGCTTGAGCCGATCATGCTCGTCGACGGTGACAAGGTCACCACGTCTGCCGATGGCATCGACGCAAAGGTTACCGCCGAGATCGTTCGTGACGAGAAGGGTCCGAAGATTTCGATCGTTAAGTACAAGAACAAGTCTGGCTACCGCAGGCACATGGGCCACCGTCAGAAGCTGACCCGCCTGAAGGTCACCAACATCGGCTAGAAGTCACGAGCTTTTTAGGAAGGTCTGAAGAATGGCAACAAAGAAGGGTGCGAGCTCAACTCGCAACGGTCGCGATTCCAATGCGCAGCGCCTTGGCGTGAAGCGCTTCGGTGGTCAGGCTGTCAACGCAGGTGAGATCCTCGTTCGTCAGCGTGGCACCAAGTACCATCCCGGTCTGAATGTTGGCCGGGGCAAGGACGACACGCTGTTTGCTCTTGAGACCGGTCTCGTAGAGTTCGGTACCAAGCGCGGCCGCAAGGTGGTAAGCGTTATGGTCGGCGCCTAAGCGCGTCAACTACGAGGGGTGGAGGGCTGTTGCTCTCCACCCCTTTTTCATTTTCCGGCGTTGTTTTCTCTTATAATTTTCCGCAACTGAGGGTGAGGATGTCATGGCTAATTTCATTGACCGAGTAACCCTGCATATTCAGGCAGGTAAGGGCGGTAACGGCATTGTGTCTGTACGCCGCGAGAAGTTCAAACCGCTCGGTGGACCTGATGGCGGTAACGGTGGTCACGGCGGCGACGTCATCTTTCGTGTGGACCCGCAGGAATCAACGCTGCTTTCACTTCATCACTCGCCGCATTTACGTGCCGAGAACGGCAAGCCCGGCGAGGGCGACGTGCGCCACGGTAAGCGAGGCGAGAACCTCGTGGTTGGTGTGCCATCCGGAACCGTTGTGAAAGACCTACGTGGCAACATCCTTGTCGATCTCGTAGCCGAGGGTGACGAGTACACGGTGGCCGAAGGCGGTTACGGTGGCTTAGGCAATGCCGCCCTCGCCTCGCCCAAGCGTAAAGCACCTGGCTTTGCTCTGATGGGGGAGCCAGGCGAAGAAATCTCCGTCGTGCTCGAGCTGAAGTCCGTGGCCGATGTGGCGCTTGTGGGCTTTCCGTCAGCAGGCAAGTCATCGCTCATTGCTTCGATGTCTGCGGCGCGTCCGAAGATTGCCGACTACCCGTTTACCACGCTCGTGCCGAATTTGGGAGTCGTGTCTGCCGGTGATTATCGCTTCACGGTGGCCGATGTTCCTGGGCTCATTCCGGGCGCCTCCGAAGGCAAGGGTCTCGGCCATGATTTCCTCCGGCACATCGAGCGGTGTGCTGTCATTGCACACGTCGTGGACTGTGGAACCTTGGAGCTGACCCGAGATCCTATTTCTGATCTTGAAACAATCGAGGCTGAGTTGGCGGCGTACGCGGATCAGATCCCGCCAATTGAGGATCGTGTGCCGCTCATGGAGCGTCCTCGTGTTGTTGTCCTCAACAAGGCCGACTTGCCAGAGGCGCGTGAACTTGCTGAGTTTGTCAAGCCGGACATTGAGGCGAAAGGCTATCCGGTCTACATTGTGTCCGCTGCAGCGCACCAAGGCCTGCGCGAGCTTGGCTACGGGCTCGCAGATATTGTTCGCGACGTCCGTGCGCAGGACGTCCTGCCAGAATCGCGCCCCGTCATCCGTCCTGTCACTCAGGATGACACCGGCTTCAGCCTGAAGCCAGTCAACCAGTCTGGAACGATTATCTATCAGGTTCGTGGCCGCACACCAGAGCGATGGATTAATCAGACAGACTTTTCAAACGACGAGGCTGTGGGTTATCTCGCGGATCGGCTCAATGCGCTCGGTGTTGAAAAGGAGCTCGTCAAGATTGGTGCGCGTGCTGGTGACACCGTCGTGATCGGCCCTCTCGAGGGTGGTGTGATCTTCGATTGGGAGCCGACGATGGCTACCGGAGCTGAGCATCTGGCGCCGCGTGGCTCCGATGCTCGCCTTGAGGACTGGTCTCGCCCAACGCGCGCTCAGCGTAAGGCGGCATTCCATGAGCGGATGGACGCTAAGGAAGAAGCCCGCCAAGAGCTATCGGCAGACCGCGACGAGGGAATTTGGACGGATCCGTCAGGAAATTAGTGCGAGGCTACACTGGCTTTCGTGCAGCATTTACTTTCCAATCGAGCATTGCTTGGGCAAGCTCCCCGTATCGTGATCAAGATTGGCTCGTCCTCGTTAACCGAAGAGGGGTCACTTGCGCGTGATCAGATCACGCGCCTCGTGAACGTTATTGGCCCGGCGCATGCGAGTGGCCAGCAAATCGTTCTCGTATCGTCTGGTTCCATTGCCGCCGGTTTGGAGCCTCTTGGGTTTCGACGACGTCCGAGCGACGTACGTGACCAGCAGGCCGCGTCGATGGTCGGTCAATCGCATCTTATCCGTGCTTACACAGATGAATTTGCCAGGTTTGGAATCACGATCGGGCAGGCGCTACTGACGCCGGACGACGTCGTCGATCGCCGGCACTACAACAACGTTCGGTCTGCTCTCGAACGCTTACTTCACCTCGGCGTCGTTCCAATCGTCAATGAAAACGACGCCGTAGTGACGGACGAGCTTCGGTTTGGCGATAACGACAGGCTTGCGGCGCTCGTCGCTCACATTGTGGATGCGACTGCGCTTGTCCTTCTCACGGACGTCGAAGGGTTGTACTCCGCCCCGCCAGATACACCAGGGGCGAGTCTCATTTCGGAAGTAGCGGACATGGAAATGCTCGCGGGCTTGACGATCACAGGACGCGGCTCGGAGGTTGGAACCGGTGGGATGGCCACGAAGGTGGATGCGGCCCGGATGGCCACATCGGGCGGCGTAGCAACACTGTTGGCGAAGACGGATGATTTGGAGGCAGCGCTCAACGGGCAGACGGTTGGAACATGGTTCTTACCGAGATCCAAGCGCATGCCTGCACGGGCCTTGTGGTTGCGCCATGCGGCACTCGTCAAGGGGACGATCACAGTTGACGAGGGGGCAAAGAATGCTCTGCTCAGCGGCGGAGCATCCCTCCTTGCCGTTGGGATGACGGATGTTCGCGGAGCGATCACGGCTGGTGATCTCGTCTCGATCGTCGATGTGAACGGCGTGGAAATAGCCAGAGGGCTGAGCGCATTCGCTACTGTCGAGCTCCGGCGCTTTATACAGGGCGACACGGCGCCACGGCCGGTGGTTCATGCAGACGATCTAGTGTTACCGACGAAGTAGACATAGAGCGCTTACGATCAAGTAACTTCCGCCTATCGTCGGCGAGATTCGTGTGCAAGTTCACACCTGGGCACTGGTCGCAGTGTAAAGTCGCGAGATTCCGCCGTTTTGGCGCGTTCGCACAGTGAGATGAGTGCTCTCAAAAGGTGGATGGCGTGGTATCTGAAAACAATTTCATTGACCATGTGCCTTCACCTTGGGTACTTTTTATGGGTAACAGGGGTGCAAAGTATGCACTCCATGTTATGACTATTAATCGGCCTCGGCCGGATGTACCTCGTACATGAAAGGAATGACAATGATCGATCACGATAATTCACTTTGTCCCACTCATTCCGAAGAGGTACGTGCCGTATTTACGTCCATGTCAACGCGACTCCGCTGGCGAATGCATTTTTAAAACTCAAGCACACGTTCAGCACTCGACACACGACCTACGCGACTAGATACGGAAAACCATTCATGACCATAGAACTTCCAGCATCACGTAAAGCACTAACAAACGCCCAACCGCTGGACCTCGACGATGCCAGCATTACCCCCGACCACCTCGCCACCGCATGGATCGGCATCGACCTCACACTTCTCGGCGCGTCCACGCCGCCTGGTTTTGAAGAGGCCCCCATTGATCACCTGAATTTCCCGCGACTTGCCGCGTCTGTCAAAGCGGCACACCAGGGAGGTATTGACTTTGTGGCGCTCGGTGCCGAATTCCAGAACAGCTCAGATTCCTTAGTGCACGAGTCTGCATTCGACGCGGCCAAGACGGCCGCACGACTGGCTGACGTTTCTACGGCGGGAGTATTTGCCGAAGTTGCCGGAACGCCAGAGGATATGAACGTTGCAGTCGATATTCTTGCCTCTCAGGACGAGGGGTGGGCTGGCATCACCATGACGTTAGCCACCGATTCAGACTTTGATGGAATCCTCGCGGCGTCAAAGAATGCTCGTGCTGCGGGTGTCCGCATCAGCGTGATCATTACCAACCCGTCCATCTCGGCGGAGCGTGCGAAACTCATTGCCTCAATCGCGGACACTGTTCGACTGCGTGTGGCAGACCCGCATGCGGCTCGGGAGGCTCGCTTCGCGATTCGCGTAGCGGGACAGGAACTCGGTAGGGATGTCCTAGTCTTCGCGGAGCTGGGCATTGTTATTTCGGCATCGGTCGAAGCTGCGGAGGAGCGAGCTCACCTCATCGAGGAAATCGATGGCTGTGTGCCGTTTGAAGGAATCGCATGCGTGCTTGGCACTGTGTATTCGGTGGCCGACGCGATTGAGAGCTGGGTTGGCCTCGGCGCTGCCGATGGCATCATCTTGGTTCCCGCGTCTTTGCCTACGGATCTGGCAAGTGTGCTTCGCGGGGTGCTCCCGCTGATGGAGGCTCGCGCACAGCTCGACCGCCAGTAGTTTGCCGATCGCGCTTGTAGTTCTCGATCACGCTGGGAGACTCGCTCTGTGGCGACCAGCCTAGTGGTGTCACCTGAGGGTGTGCCAAAGTGAGCGTGCGCGTTCTAGCCCTTGATTCGCGTCACTCTCACCAAATGGCGTAGATCTGTCCGAATGCGGGAACAAACGATAAAAGCGGTGGGCCGGTCGAAACCGGCCCACCGCCTAAGTTTTGGATGTGCACGCCTCAGCGTGCGAGCGTGCTAGTTTGCAGACTCTGCTTCTGCTTCGGCGATCTTCGCACGGACCTCATCCATGTCAATGGACTTGGCCTGCTGGATCAGATCCTCAGTTG
>JBHWRK010000101.1:0-3431 GCA_043426715.1 Trueperella sp.
CTGTCGTAGCCGTGAACTCTGCGCCGTGTAGGCCACGGTGAAGCTTGTCCGGCTCCTCCCAAGCGAGGAGAACCTGCGCGCCCGAGCCGGCGTGCATGGAGAGTGTGGCACCAACTGGGATGGAATCGCGCAGCCCCATCGATCGGTCGGCGGCAGCAACACATACACGTTGATCGTTTTGGCGCCGATACAACTGCGCTGATTCGCCCGTGTGGTCGCGAAGTGCGGTGAGCACGGGATTCGCGGCGGCAAGGAGGCGATCCTCACCAGCGGCAGAGGCAAGTTCCGACAAGCGCGGGCCAAGCGTGAAGCGGCCCTGCATGTCGCGAGCAACGAAACGATGGAACTCGAGCGCAACAGCGAGCCTGTGTGCAGTTGGGCGCGCAAGGTGCGTCGCATTCACGAGCTGGGCCAAAGTAAGAGGTCCCGATTCAAGTGCGCTCATAACAAGTGTGGCTTTATCTAGAACTCCAACGCCACTTCCAGTACGATTGTCCATGCACTGATATTGTCATCTCAGCACGTGAGATGCAAGCGCGACACGTTACGACGTCGATAAAGGTAGGGCACATGAGTGGAACATTGGCAGAAAAGGTATGGCGCGACCATATCGTCAAGCGCGGCGAGGACGGCGCACCGGACCTCCTTTACATTGACCTTCAGCTTGTGCATGAAGTGACGAGCCCGCAGGCCTTCGAAGGCTTGCGACAGGCGGGGCGCAAGGTTCGCCGCCCTGATCTCACCATTGCGACCGAGGATCACAATACTCCTACGTTGAATATTGATCTGCCGATTGCTGATCCCACGTCGCGCACGCAGATCGACACTTTGCGCAAGAACGCTGAGGAATTCGGCATCCGCCTTCACTCGCTGGGTGACGCCGATCAGGGCATCGTCCACGTCGTTGGCCCGCAGCTGGGCATTACCCAGCCGGGCATGACGATTGTGTGTGGAGATTCGCATACCTCGACGCACGGTGCATTCGGAGCGCTCGCGTTTGGTATTGGTACTTCACAGGTCGAGCATGTTCTTGCCACGCAGACGCTGCCGGTGGCACCGTTTAAGACGATGGCGATCAACGTCAACGGCAAGCTCAAGCCGGGTACCACAGCCAAGGACATTATCTTGGCGATCATTGCGAAGATCGGCACGAACGGCGGCGCGGGCTATGTGCTCGAGTATCGAGGTGAGGCGATCCGCAACCTCTCGATGGAGGGGCGCATGACGATCTGCAACATGTCGATCGAGGCTGGTGCGCGAGCCGGGATGATTGCTCCGGACGAGACGACGTTCGAATACATCAAGGGCCGTCCGCACGCTCCCGAAGGCGAGGAGTGGGATGCGGCTCTGGAGTATTGGAAGACGCTTCGGTCTGACGACGACGCAGTGTTTGACGCCGAAGTCGACCTCGACGCTGACGATCTCGAACCGTTCGTGACGTGGGGAACGAACCCCGGCCAGGGCATTCCGATCTCGGACGCGGTCCCGGACCCGGCCGACATGGGCGACGAAACCGCACGCGCCGCGGCAGAGCGCGCGCTTGAGTACATGGCGCTCGAACCCGGTACGAAGATGAAGGACATCGCAGTTGACACAGTCTTCATTGGCTCGTGTACGAATGGGCGTATCGAGGACCTGCGCAACGTTGTGAACATCATTAGGGGGCACAAGAAGGCCGACGGCGTCCGGGTGCTCGTCGTACCAGGCTCGGCTCGCGTCCGCCTTCAGGCGGAGCAAGAGGGGCTCGATCAGGTGTTCCTCGACTTCGGCGCAGAGTGGCGTAATGCTGGCTGCTCGATGTGCCTTGGGATGAACCCAGACCAGTTGGCGCCCGGTGAGCGCGCGGCGTCGACCTCCAACCGCAACTTCGAAGGCCGGCAGGGCAAGGGCGGGCGCACCCACCTCGTGTCGCCGCTCGTCGCTGCTGCCACCGCTATTCGCGGCACGCTGTCCACGCCAGCCGATCTCGAGAACTAGGGGAGTCACCAGATGGAAAAGTTTATGAAGCACACGGGCATTGGCGTACCGCTGCGCCGGTCCAATGTAGATACGGATCAAATCATCCCCGCAGTGTTCTTGAAGCGCGTATCACGCACAGGCTTTGAAGATGCTCTGTTCTATGCCTGGCGCAAGGATCCGGACTTCGTTTTGAACCGAGATGAGTACAAGCGCGGATCGGTTCTTGTTGCCGGGCCGGACTTCGGTACGGGATCGTCTCGTGAGCATGCGGTGTGGGCGCTGAACGACTACGGTTTCAGGGCCGTGCTCGCACCGCGCTTTGCGGATATCTTCCGCGGAAATGCTGGCAAACAGGGACTTGTAGCTGGCGTTGTGACCCAAGAAGACATTGAGCAGTTATGGAAGATCCTTGAGACCGAGCCGGGCACTGAGGTGACCGTGGATCTCGAAAACCGTCAGGTTATAGCCGGTGGATTCACCTGCGCATTTGAGATCGACGAATACACGCGCTGGATGCTCATGGAAGGCCTCGACGACATTGGGCTGACCCTGCGAGACGAAGAGCTCATTACCGAGTTCGAGCAGAATCGCCCAGGTTACAAGCCCAAAACACTCCCCGCAAAGACGGCTGGGGCGGAGCACGTCGAGTCGGCTCGTCCGGTGGACGAGGAAGCCTCTCTCAGCTAAAACCTTACTGTTCAGAGCGTCGGCGTCGGCGTCGCACGCGCTTTAGGAGGCTCGTCCGGTCACGGGCGAGCCTCTTTTCGTGCTCGAATTCGAGATTGGCACGTTCACCAATCAGCGACTCGTCGATGCGTTCTGACCCGTTCACATGCTCGAGCAAGCGCGGATCAACGGGTACGCCTCGCTTGAGCACGGAAAAGCTTCCGTTGGGCTCCAAGATCACGGTCGCAATTTCGTCGTCGTTCCTCACACCCGCAAGCCGAAGCGCCATCCACAGTTCGTCCTCGGATATTCGCGCCTTGTGCAATTCGTCCTCGAACACCGTGTTACCTGCCATGACGACGATTGGCGGGTTATTGATGAGAGAGTCGCCGCGTGGAGTTAATTGCAACTTTCCTAACAGCGATCGCACGAGGAACAGCGTGATGAGCGCGACGAACCCGCCTGTCAGCGTGGGTGTGTGTCCCAAGGTGGTGCGACCGGCTATTGCGCCGACGATCACGATCGCAGCCACGTCGTAGGTGGAGAGATTTGCTGAAATACGCTGGCCTAGCGTTCGCAACAGCACGAGCAGGAACAGGTACATGAGCACGGTTGCCAGAACGATGCTTCCGGCTTGGAGCCACGTGATACTTAGCAAGTCCCAGAACGTAAGTTCATTAATCGAGTCCATGTCACTATCATGGCACTTGAATAATCGACCGGGGGCAACAGCACTCAATCGAGATCATATGTTTTGGTTCTCAGCTTCGTTAAGATAGGAGAACCGACAGGAAGGACACTCATGG
>JBHWRK010000102.1:0-10090 GCA_043426715.1 Trueperella sp.
GTGCGAGCCGTCCGCATCCATTTCGCATACGTGCGTATATCCCTCATCAATAGCCCACTGAAAACCTGCGAGATACGCGCGTCCGAGCCCTTCTTTTTCCGTGCGGTGCATAACGCGGATCTGAGGGTCAGCTGCGGCGCGTTGGTCGGCGTATTCCCCCGTACCATCAGGTGAGTTGTCGTCGATGACGAGGATGTCGACGTCCGGTACCGCGGCCCGTGTGCGATCAAGAATGCCAGGCAAGGACTTCCGCTCGTTGTATGTGGGAATACAAATGATGACCTTCATGCTCGACCTCGATCACGTGTAGAGATTGCGACTGCCACTGCAACGATAGCGCTTGCCGAACCCAGAATGTAGATAGCCACGACGCGAACGGGCAAAGTTAGGCTCGCGATTGTGACGGCGTCGTGAAGACCGAGTTGGACGATTCGTGCGTCCCGAGTGAACATATCGGTTTCGTAAGCCACCTGGCCATACGAGTTCACTACGCCCGTGATGCCAGATGTCGAAACCTGCACGACAGTCCGAGCATGCTCAACGGCCCTGAACTTCGACATAGCAAACTGTTGGGGGCTGAGTCCAGAATCCTCGAACGACGCATTATTCGTCGGGATGACGATGAGTTCCGCGCCGTTTGCCACGGCGTCAGCCACAATCTCGCTATAGGCCACCTCGAAGCAAATAGGTACGGCAAGATTGATCTGCGTCCCGTCCGCAGGCACAACGACGTTGGCCTTGCCCTCGCCGGCCAGCATATCGATACTTACAAGATCAACTGCGTCAGTGAAGTTTCGAAAGAAATCGCGATAGGGCATATATTCCCCAAATGGAACAGGGTGTTGCTTCGTGTATCGATCAGTGACACCGACGCCCGGTTCGATGACGAGCACGTCGTTATACCGGCCTTCACTGATATATTCCTGTGTGCCCATGACGAGCGGAATTCCGACCTCGTTGACGAGCCCGAAGACCATCTCCCCTGCCTTGCCGTCGAGACGCACATCGCGATCTGAAGACGATTCCGGCCACAGGATCATCTCCGGCTTGAGCATCGATTCCTCGAGCAATTCACGAGTGGCATCGACATGATTTTGGGTGACGGCGAGAGCGCGATTTTCCGTTCCGGGCTCCGGAATATTTCCTTGGACGATCGCCACATTCATCGTGCGTGTCGGTTGGCCTCCGATTGGCACGAATACTGGCACTAACACAAGGCCCATAATACTGAGCACCGCGGCAGATGCGCCGAGAAAGGTCATCCGAAATAGCATCGCAGCGAGGAGACCGACAACGATCGCCACACCACCTACCAGCGCCGTCGAACCATATGGCGCCAACCGTACGAGTGGCGAGTCGACGAAGGCGAACCCAAGCGTTCCCCACGGCATGCCACCAAATGGCCACGACGATTTTAGTTGTTCCATGGCCAGCCACGTCACCACCGCCATTGCGATCTGTAGGCCTAAGCTCGCGTGTCCTTTCAACTCGAGCCGACCAATCCGCGAGATGAGCGCCCACACGCTCCCGAGCACACCGATATACACAGCTTCTACTGCTGCTAGTGCGAACTGCGCGAGGAACGTGCCTGTCGACGTCGTCGCCCAGTGAAATAGTGGTAAGAAGAAGGCGAAACCCCACACCCACGCCAAGCCAAACCCAGCCGCTACTCCCCTGTTACGAACAGTAAGCCACAAAAGAGCCACGCCAACAAAAGCGAGAAACCACCAACCCACTGGTTCGTTAGCTAGCCACATGGCAAGGCCGCCGGCAATGGCGGCAAAGAGTCGGATGATCACCGTTCGATCCTATGCCAAAAAGTAACGCAGGCTCTTAGCAAGTTCCTCGGACCGACCCTATGGATCGTTTTCTATCGAACTTGCGGAGCCTGCGCTCACACGTTTAGTGCGTCTTCTCAGACTAGGAATAATGGCTCTCGGTGGCAACTCAGATTGAAGATCGTAGACCTACATCGTGACTTTCCCGCGAGTTTGCGTCACTGCGACCCCAGTCACCTCGGCGTTTTACTTTCTTCCGCGTGTCGCGATGCCGTCGCGTGATTGTCAGAGCCATTCCCACCTGCGGACGAGCTCACGGGCTTGACGAGCTGTTTCGCTCAGGTATGCCTCTGGCGCGACCTCCATGATCTGTCCAAGGAGGTCAATGAGCCGCCGATTTGCGGAGATGAAGTCTCCAACGACGACGTCGCTCATCTGCAAGACCGTCTCCAGATCTGCTCCCCCTGCCCACGCCATGAACGCATCCATACCACCAGGGAAGGGTTGTGCTGTGCGGGCGATTCCATAGGACGCTTCGAGGTCGAGTAGGAAGTCGAGATTGCGGTTGATGGCACTCCAAGCGGCGCGTAACCGTGGGTGGGCGGGTAGATCGATACCAAGCCTGCGATCGCATAGATAGGCCGAGCACACGCCAGCGAATTCCTCGGGGGTGAGTTCGGCGAGACTGGGCTCGCTCAGCGACTGGACGATGAGCAGGTCAGCTTCGTTGTGGACGCCCCGTAACATCGACGCGCCGGCAGCAAGCTTGACCACGCCGGTGTCGGTTCGGCCAGTTTCGCCCGGCTGAAGATATCCGAGGCGGGCAAGTACGGCGGCGGTGGCATCGAATTCTTTCGCAACCGAGTCGTCGAAATTTTCCGAGAGTTCTTCGAGTTCGCGCAGACTTGCATCGAGGGCGATGTATTCCTGGGCCTGGTCAATGTGGTCTGCCAAATCGGGGCAGTGATGGACAGGGTGGGCTTCCAAGTCCGGGTTGGACCGGACAGCAAAGCGATCCCAAGAGCCCATGAGGTCGCGATCCATCCCTAGTTCTTCGCGCTCGACGATGGCATCATAGATCTCGTCCGCAATCTGTTCACGAATCTCCGGCTTCTTTGGCGACACGCCGAAGGGCATGGGAATCGTTCCGAGTTCGCGCAACTCGGAAGAGAGTTCCTTCTCGTCCAGCCACACTATCTCGCCGTATATGTTGATGAGTCGTAGCCTGTGTCCAACTGACAGCGTCACGCCGTACTCAAGTTCGCCCTCGCGCGCATACGCATAGAGTCGGCCTGTTTGCGCGGCGTTCCACGAGTCATCAATCTTGGCTCGATACTCGGCTTTGGCGCGCTTGCGCTCGCTCTTAGAGGCCCGATCGGCATGGCTACGAATGCGAAGGTAATCCACGAGGTCTCCGAGCTTACAGGCGGCTTTCAGCTCGCTTTCCATGGCCTCGAGCCGACCCCTGATACGCGTCATGCGTCCTCGAATCTCTCCAAGGTCAGCGTTGCGCTGATACTGCGCAAAGGAGGTTCCCATAATTGCCCGAGCATCTTCGTAGGTGTGGAACGCAAGGAGGTTAACCACCGAGTTGTACGACGGGAAGAATGCAGATTCAAGCGGTTCCACGCGCCCGGATCCGAGATCGGCTAGGCCGCGCACGTCCAGTTCGTCTGTGTGGAGGACGACGGCGTGGCCTACCGTGTCCTTTCCCCTGCGGCCCGCCCTGCCGATGAGCTGGGTATATTCGGTGGCTGTCAGCTGCACGAAGTCCGTGCCATTCCATCTCTGCAAATCCTCGAGGACGACCGTGCGCACGGGCATATCGATACCGAGTGCGAGCGTGCCTGTGGCGTAGACAAGCTTGAGCAAGCCTTCCTCCATGAGGTCCTCGGCAAGCTCTTTGAGCGCAGGGAACATCCCGGCGTGGTGTGCCGCAAAACCGCGGCTCATTGCCTTGGACCAGAAACCGAATCGAACCGCGCGCCGGTCTTCTTCGCTCAGCTCGTCGCGCAGAGAACGTAACCGGCGCCGGACGATTTTCGCCTCGTCTTTCGTCGTCAGGTAGACCCCGCTATCGAGTAGATCACCCACCGCACGATCGCAACCCTTGCGCGAAAAAATGAAGTGAATCGCAGGCAGCAAATCTCGCTCGGCCAGCTGGTTGAGTACGCGTTTACGACGAGCCGCGGAGGTTGATTTACGCTGGCGAAATCCACCAGATTCGTTGTGCGCGCTAACGTTGGCGTCGGCTTGCAGCAGGCTTTGAGAGATCTCCCCATTATGATCAAACAGCGGTCGAATCCTGCGTGAGATCGCTACATGTTGCTCAAGCGGGACCGGGCGTACAACCGACACGACGACGGCGGTCGGCCCACGCACGGAGCGTAACCAGCCCGAAAACTCATCCACGTTCGAAATCGTGGCTGACAGGGAAACAAGACGGGTATGCTCGGGCAACTGCAGGATGACTTCCTCCCACACGGGTCCCCGGAACTCATCAGCGAGATAATGCACTTCGTCGAGCACCACGTAGCCGACATCGCGAATGATCTCATCACGTTGGAATAGCATGTTCCGCAAAACTTCAGTGGTAACCACAAGGATTGGTGCATCACGATTGATGGTGTGGTCGCCGGTGAGAAGGCCGACAGTTTCCTCACCCAGCTCGTCAGCAAGGTCGCGATACTTCTGGTTCGACAGCGCCTTGATTGGCGCCGTATACACGCACCGCGCTGAGCGTGCGAGAGCCAGTTCCACAGCGTATTCCGCCACGACGGTTTTTCCCGCGCCGGTCGGAGCAGCCACGAGCACGTCTTGATGGCCGTTCAACGCTTCGATGGCCTCACGCTGGAAATCGTCGAGTTGGATACCCCGCGCGGCATACCTGTCGATGAAATTTTCGGCTACCAAGTCCATTACATCACCAGTCTCAAAGCGTGCGGTATCACTCGGATTGTCGCCGGTGCCCGACAGATCTCCTCGCCATCCGCCATGATAATTGGTAATTCCGCACCGTATTCGGGCGCGGATTCCACGCGCACTTCCCTCGTTCGGAACACGTGGACTTGCGGGTGCTTTGTATGGCGGATGAGCACGAGTTTCGGGATGATCTCCACTAAGTCAACGTAGCGAAAACCGGGGGTGACAACGACGTCGAGCAAGCCGTCGTCGGGAAGGGCATCCGGAGAAATACAAAAGCCGCCGCCAAAGAAGCGGGTGTTTGCCACTGCCAACAGCGTCATCGGGCCCGCGTGCGTGTGTCCGTCCATATTCAACCGCACGCCGTACGGTTCATAGTTCCGCACCGAAGCGGCAGCTCCGCGCACGTACCTCAAATTTCCTTTGGGCCAGGTGAGATGGTTTGTACGGTAATTGGCGTCGGCATCGATCCCTACCGATGCAATCGCAAGCGCGCGCTCACATCCGCCCTCCCATTCGATTTCGATGACGTCCACGTCGCGATAGCGCCGCGTGAGCAAAGATGTCGCGATCTGGTGGATGGAATCGTGGACCGAGTGAATGGGAAGATCGAATTCACGCGCGATGTCGTTGCCCGATCCCGCAGCAATAATTCCCACGGGGATCATCGAATCGCCCACGGCGTTGACGGCAGTGTGAATGAAGCCATCGCCGCCAACGAGCACGAGCGCGTCGATGAGACCGTGCGCGATGCGGGCCTGCATGGTTGCGCGCGATTCGTCCGGCTCGCCTACGGGAAGCCAATCGATGTCCACCGGGTACATCTCCAGAACCTCGCGGATCACCTCGCGATACCGCTCACCCCTGCCCTTACCCGAAGACGCGTTGAGCGCTACACCCACCCTCATGAACGGAACTCTTCCACATACTTGCGGGCACGCTCGCGTTCTTCTGGACCGATCGAATCGAAGCTGTCGTCCGTCATCGTCTCCCAGCGCCCGGTCGCTTCATTGAGACGACGACGACGCGCGTCGGCTCGCACCTGAGAGATGCGACGTCGATCGAGCAGAGCGTCCTCCAGCCGGCTCGGGTCCTCGTACACATCACCGATAGGCTCAATAGCTCTTTCTTCGAAGCTAGAGAAGTTGCTAATGGTTGAATTGAATTCACGAACCTGGCTGTAAAGCCTTTTGAGAGCACGCCAGATGTCCCTGATCGTAAACGCCAGATAAATACCAAGACCGATCAGACCGATGATTAAAACCCACAACCACACGTTAGCGACCCTGTTCCGTGAGATACTGCTGCGCTGCGCGCACGATGTCTGCTTGCACCTCGTCTGGCTCGACCGCGATGAGCGCGTCACCAATCCGAATGAGCAATGTACGTAGCCACGATATCGAAGACGCTGTCAGGTCAATAACCAACTGCCCGTCCCGTTCTTCGACGGCATCAACTGGAATGGCTTCCACGACCCAGCGGGCACGGGGCTCGACGATGAGCCGCACCCGTTGACCCTTAAAATTGTCACGTTGCTGGTACTGTCTGCGAATATCACGTTCGACTGCGCGAGTATAGGTCTGTTCCAGTACGTCGACTGACGCGATGCGGTCAAGCCGATAGGTGCGAAGATCTCCTGACTTGCCCGCAATAAGCAGCGGTTGCGAACCTGTTGTGACCGAGACGGGCGCAACCACGACAGTCTCTGCCGTGACTCTCAGCTCTTCGTCCATTTTGACGTAGTCCATTGCAATCAAGCGACGATTCTCGATTGCGCGAACAAGCTCGTCTGCCACACCCTCCTGAAGATTGACGGTGGGAGCGGGCCACAGCGCGTCGCCGTAACCAGCTTTTTTGGTAGCTAATGCGATGCGGTCACGGAGGTTGGTCAGCTGGGCGCGAGAGTCCGCATCAACGGATCCATACATGTCATCGATGACCGCAATGAGTGAGATCACTTCGGCCAAGGTGAGAGCTGGGAACACGCCCGTTGAGTTGTCGATGAGGTAAACCTCCTCGTCGAAATTTTCAGGAATGTCCACATCCACCGGAGTCTCATAGTGGCCGCCCACGTCAAACTCTGTAGTGAATAAGCCGACGAGTTCGTCCCGCATGCGTGTCGGCGTGGTTTTGAAATGTTTGGCAAGCTCGCGCAACGTGGGCGAGTTGTTTGCAAGATAAGTTAAAAGTGCGACCTTGCGGGTGAGCGACAAATCAGCCATGACTCTCCTCTCCCCCGGTATCGAGCGCCGCGAGGTGGCGCACCCGACTCTCGAAATCTGCTCGAACGTCCTGTGGACCCAGGAGCTCGGCCTCAAGACCGTAGAACATGAGCGTCGAGTATAAATCGCTACGGTCGATGTTGGCCAACTCGATATCGATGCCATTCTCGTGGTGTTTCACCCGTGTCGCCTGAGCTAGGAGCGGCAATGGGCGAGTGAGTCGAACAGTTGCAGAAATGGGAGAAAGATCCGTGGGGACTTCGTCGAGCCTGCGTGACACGTCGTCGTCAAGCATGCTCACTGTGCCAATGATCCGATCGAGCTTGTAGACGCGATGGCCACGCGAGGATCGCCCCTCAACTTCGACCTGGTAGCCACGCAGGTAAAACACATCGTAGTGAACTTCGAGGCGGAACGGCTCGACGGTATACAGCGCAGGCTCGGAACTCGACGCCGACTGGTACGTAAACTGGATGCGCTTGCCAAGCTGGATTGCCGCTGCGATGCGAACGGCCTCCTCTCCACGTGGCGTATGGATCGTCACGCCGGCTGCCTCGGAGGTAACGGAACCGCTCGAGAGGAGTTTCGTAACGCCATGTTGGGCGACGACGAACGGCGTGGTCTTTGCCTTTGATGCAAGCAACGATTGTAGGATGCCGAGTTCGACCCCTGATCCGTCGACCTTGATGTTGGTCGAATCGTCAAGGACGTAGCGTTCCATCGGATCGACGGAGATCTGGTAGCCGTTCTCACGCAAATCCTGCAGGTCCCGTTCTACGTACCGGCGCACGTGAGCCGGATTAATGCCCTGGTAGACAGGCATCGCAATAATCTTGTCCATCGTCGGGGTGAAACGACGAATATAGACGAGCAGGGCGAAGCGCCGTTGATCCACTGGGCGAGAATCGTACGTCATGAATCCCACCATAATGCACTAGGCTCTAAGTCGTGATGATGTGGAGAAGCGCTCACATTGAGCGGGAACGGTCCTCGTGGGGCCACGCCGTTGAGTACGACGCCACCCTCGACAGCGGTGTGAACGTGCGAGCACTCGCCTACGTACCGCAGGTGGGTCGACCAGAGGTGGGAGATCGCGTCATCGTCACAGCCGCCACTCACGAGCGAGGTCTTGGAACAGGCGGCTACGTCATGATCGTGGCCATTCCTGACCGACTCCCAAATGATGGACCCGATGCGCCTGGCCACATCGTTAAGGCCCGCTACACGCCTATGCAGTACATGGTGCTCGGCGTCGATGAAGAAGAGTCCCCCTTCCATAGCGTGCTACGTGAGGCCGATTCAATCGACGGCATGCCCGTCATCGGTGCTGACCTGCACTCGGCGTTACCAGCCATCGTGGCAGGAGTACACCACACTCACCCCAAGGCTCGGATCGCCTACGTCATGGACGACGGCGGCGCGCTTCCAGCGTGGTTTTCTCAGACTGCATACAGGCTCCGCGAGGGTGGCCACATTCAGGGAACGATCAGCGCGGGGCAAAGTTACGGCGGTGAGCTCGAGGCGGTCAATATCTACACGGCGTTGCTTGCGGCGCGACATGTGTGGAAAGCGGACGTGTCGATTGTGACTCAGGGACCCGGCAACCTAGGGACTGATACGCGGTGGGGTTTTTCAGGAACCTCCATTGGAGAAGCACTCAACGCGGCTCACGTGCTCGGTGGCCGGCCCATTGCAGCTGTACGCGCGTCAGTCGCCGATCCCCGAGAGAGACACCTCGGCATCTCTCACCACACGATGCGTGTGCTCAGCGACGTCGTGAGAGTTCCTTGTACCGTCGTCGCCCCTGAACCCACCAACCGCGACGATGACATCGCAGATAAGATCGCGCGCCAGCTCGTTGAACTCGCTCAACTCGATCACATTACGCTCGCAGGGGTGCCCGCGGACGATCTGCATGAGGTGCTTCTCAGCCCGCCCGCTCCCCTGTCTACGATGGGCCGTGGGTATGCTGATGATCCCCTATCTTTCCTCGCCGTGGCCGCTGCTGGGGCATATGCAGGCAAACTCCTAGCGGCTGGCACAGACCCGACCAGTTAGGAACAACGCAAAGAGCCCGCCGATGAGGCAGGCTCTTTGACCGATTGACCACGGTAGTGCGTCCACGTACGCGATATTTACACCCGGCGGAGGTTGACGGCGGGCCTTAAATGCGCGACGTAATAATCGGCGTGACGATGATGCCGCGAGCTCCGACGTCGTGCAGATCGTCCATGACCCGGTTCATCGTGGAATGCTCGACCATTGCCCGCACCGCCACCCACTCCTCGTCGTGGAGTGGCGACACAGTCGGTGACTGGTAGCCAGGTGTGAGCGTGACGGCCTTATCGAGGTGCTCTCGCTGGATGTCGTAGTCCATGAGCACGTAGTTACGGGCCATGATGACACCTTCCAGACGGCCATCGAGGATCTCAATGTCTCGCGTGACGTCCATATTTGCATTGCGGATGAGGATCGCCTCGGATTTCAGCAATGGATCACCGAAGGTGTCCATACCGGCAGCTCGCAACGTACTGCCGGTTTCCACGACGTCCGCAATCGCGTCAGCCACGCCCAAGCGCACTGAGCTTTCCACTGCACCATCAAGATGGACAACCTCCGCCTCTATACCGCGTTCGGCCAGGTAGTTCGTCACCAGCGCGTCGTACGAGGTGGCAATCCTCTTTCCGCGTAGATCCTCGAGCGTAAGGTCCTGGCCGCCGGGCGCGGCAAAGCGGAACGTTGCGCGGGCAAAGCCGAGCCCGCGATGCTCCACGGCGTTCGCGCCTGAATCGAGTAGCAAGTCTCGGCCGGTGATACCGACATCAACTGTTCCAGCTCCAACGTAAACTGCCACATCACGCGGGCGAATGTAGAAGAATTCCACCTCGTTTTCGGCGTCGAAGAGCACGAGCTCACGGCTCTCACGGCGCTGGCGGTAGCCCGCTTCCCGGAGCATGCGGGAGGCGGGTTCGGATAGGGATCCCTTATTGGGAACGGCAATGCGAAGCATCATTCTCCTAGAGGTAACGATAAACGTCTTCGAGTGTCAGGCCACGCTTAACCAGCATGAGCTGGAGGTGGTAAATCAGTTGGGATGCCTCTTCGGCAAGTTCCTCATCGGATTCGTACTCGGCGGCGATCCACACTTCACCCGCCTCTTCCAACATT
>JBHWRK010000103.1:0-3295 GCA_043426715.1 Trueperella sp.
AATGTCCGCCATACAAAGCGTCTTGCTTGGGCAGAGCAAGCAGCAACGATCAACGAGGTGGGCTCCCACTTTACAGTTCAGGGCTTTGATCTGAATGTTGCGGCTGTCATCCTCGGTCCGTCAATTAAGTACCGAGATGGAAGAATTCAGTTTGATGCCTCGGAGTCGAAGAACAGGGCGGTGACGAACAGGCGCTCGCTCGATGACGGAACCAAGCTCGACGTTTCACTTGACCTCCTGCGTAACGAAATGAATGTCCTGCTAACCCGCGGGGTTAATGGTCTCTACATTTACGCAGTTGACCCGCAGTTGCGCGAAGCTTTATTGAAGGCCTCCCAGGAAGGATGACCGTGAAGGACCTCAATACAGAACTCGAAGAGTTCAGAAATGAAAGGGACTGGAAGAAGTTCCATAGCCCGGAGAACCTCGCGAAATCGATTTCGATTGAGGCGGCCGAGCTGCTGGAGTGCTTTCAGTGGGATGCCGGCTTCAAGGTCGACAGCGTCAAAGAGGAACTTGCCGACATCTTGACCTATTGCCTGTTCCTCGCCAATGACCTCGGACTAGACCCGGAGGCGATCGTGCGCGAGAAGCTAGACGTTACTCGAGCCAAGTACCCCGTGGCGAAGGCGAAGGGCCGCTCCACAAAATATACGGATCTGTAAGCACCGGCCTCGGATGTGGATTCCGTAGATTACATCCAGTCCCGAAGGATGTCGGGGTTGTGCGGGATGAGCCCCTCGTCGAACCCTCGCTGGTCTTGATCACCTTGTAGGTCACGATGGCGTGAGTGTTTTGATACCCCGGCGAGATAAAACCTTGGTCGTCGGTGTAATCGACGTCGTATTCGGTCTGGAGGATAATCATATCCTCGCTAACGTCGAAGACGGTGTGGATGTAGTTGTCGATCGTGGGACAGTTTTCGCCAACGATCTCAAAGCGACGTTCCCAATCCCCGAACTTCATCTGGTTATAGTCCTCGGTTATGTAGGTCAGGTAGTCCTCAGTCCCGCATGTCATCGAGTAGACACCTGACTCAATCACAGCTGAGGACTGGCGGTAGATGTCATCAAACTCCTCGCGCAACATTCCCTCCGGCAACCAAATCTGGACGTGTTCGGAGTCCAACACATGCCGACCACTGGCCTTGTCAACGCGCCACTGTTCGTAGATACCCCCATCGACCACCGCATCCTCAGACAGCAGGGTCGAGGTGGGGGTCGGCTCTGAGGACCGGCTCTCCGTGTCCGACGGGGACGGCTCAGCCGGTGCTTCCGACTCGATCGGCGTAGACTCCGCCGTCGCCGTCGCGCTTGAGCTTGAGTCGGCGACGTCCTGCTCATCTGAACATGCAGTGATTCCGGCTGAAAGTAATAGTGCCGATGCTAGAGCGGGTGCCTTGTTTCGCGTATTCATGTCGGTTTCTTCAAAGTGCCTCGCTTCACCCTATCCGGATTGGCGTGGGAGGCCCTAGGCATCCCGCTTCCGGTAGAGGACCCAGCCAGATATTACTACCACGAGCGTGTAACCCGCGAAAATTGCCAACGCGATCCACTGGCTCTCGAACAGCACGGACTCGGTGAAAGCCGGGTTGGACCCCGAAATCGCCTTGGTCAGCAGCGCATAGGGCGTCAGTTGAGAGTAGGTCTTCTGGAAGAATTCCACGGGCAGGAGCACGAAAAGGTCGGCGAGGAACATCAAGACCGTCATAAGAGCGATCGTCCCGGCCGTCGAGCGGAGAATGTAACCGAAACTGGCCGACATCAAGGCCACCAAGATGAGAAACGCGATCATCGCGGCGTATGGCTTAATACCCTCGTTGAACGGGGCGAACGAATCGATCTGAATCGTGGCAATGAACCACGCCACGATCAACATGGCAATGAGGAAGATGCCGCTCAGGAGCGCCACGGCCGTGAGCTTCGACGCGAAAGCCCGAGTGCGATTCGGGTCGGCCAGTGCCGTGGTGCGCATGGTGTTGTGCGAATACTCGGTGGTCACCGCGAGCGTGCCGAAGATAATCATGTACAAAGCAATGAACTGAGCGCCAAAGGTCACGACCTCGTACCCGGAACCCTCGATCCAATCGGGACTCGTCATCAGGTACGACGTGCCGAGTTGAAACACGAGGCCAATCACGATCGTGATCATGATGGCGCGCGAGTTCAGCTTCTTCACTTCGGATACAAGCGAGCGGCCGAACGTGGGGCGATACTTCGATGCGCCGAACTTGCCTGCGAACGTTGCGAGGGCTTCTTCTGTGGTCATCGTTGCTCCCTAGAATTCGTTCGAGGTGGTCGGACGGGCATTGGTCGGCGGATGTGGCACCGACGGCATCTGTGGGTTCTGCATCTGCTGATACGGCATCTGCGGATTCTGCGGATACTGCATCGGCGGCGGCCCGCCACGGTGGGACCCTCCCGAGGAGAACTCAATCGATCCCGCCGTGAGCTCCATGAACACGTCCTCGAGCGAGGAATGAATCTCGGTAATCTCGTGAAGTTCAAGCCCCCGCTCAAAGAGCAGATGGCCGATGATTTCGCGTTCGGCGCCGGGAACCTCGAAGGCTCCCGTTGGGAATCCCTGACTTGGACGAATGTCGACGACGTTCCAGCCCGCCTCGCGTAGCGCGCCGCGGATGCCCTCCATATCGGGCCCCTGCACCCGAACCCGGATGCCGCGATCGGACTCGGTGAACTTCGAAATCGGCCCGTGATCGATGAGGCGACCGCGGCCGATAATGATGAGATCGTCGGCAGTCTGCGCCATCTCGCTCATGAGGTGCGAGGAGACGAGAACCGTACGCCCCTCGCGCGCAAGATCGCGCATTATCTGACGGACCCAGCGAACGCCGTCGGGATCAAGGCCGTTGACCGGCTCGTCGAAAATCAGAACTTGGGGATCGCCGAGCAACGCCGTCGCGATCCCCAGACGCTGGCTCATGCCAAGCGAGAAGTCGCCCACCTTCTTCTTCGCAACCGAGGCAAGGCCGGTCAGGTGAATGACCTCATCCACGCGCGGCGCCGGAAAACCGTGCGTCGATGCAACGATTTGCAGGTGCTGGCGCGCGGTGCGGCGCGGATGGAATGCCTTGCCATCGAGTAGGGCGCCGACTGTGGTGAGCGGGGAGCGAAGCTTGTTGTACTCGACGCCGCGGATCAGCGCGCGGCCGTTCGTGGGGGTATCGAGGCCAACGATGCAGCGCATCGTCGTGGACTTTCCAGAGCCGTTGGGGCCAAGGAAGCCAGTGATGGCACCTGGGCGAAGTGAGAAAGAGAGGTTGTCGACGGACAAA
>JBHWRK010000104.1:0-2905 GCA_043426715.1 Trueperella sp.
GACCACACCTGATGGATTCCACGAGTCATTGCTTCGCACGCCTCACGAGCAGTCATCGATTCTTTAAACGAATCTGGCACTACGACTATTTTCATGGCACTCCCTCCGCCCTCAATTGTCGCAGTGCGAGGTGGCATTCGCTGTGAACATGAGCATTGCGGCAAACGACAAAGTCCATCTCACGTGGTTGCCCCAGCACATGTGGCCTCGACGCCAATAGACGCGGGGGCAACGCGTTCAACATGAAAAAGAGGGCTTCCCCATGGGGAAGCCCTCACATGATCTTTAGATCAACGCTTAGTCAAGGTCAACAAGACCCTTCTGTGCCGCCTTCGCGAGACGACGTGGAATGCGCTTCTCAACGCCACCAGCGCGGACCGGCTGAAGCTTCGTGAGCTTTGCCTTCCACTGGGAGCGGCGAGAGCGGGTGTTGCTGCGGGACATCTTGCGCTTGGGAACTGCCATGTCCAACCGCTCCTTTCGGTACTCATGTGACCATATTGGTCACCCAATAGTTCGGAGTCAACGCTCCGAGCAGACAGTGTTCGAGTTTAGCCCACCGGAGAGAGGAAAAGCCACATCCTCAGGGGTAACTGTGCTGGGAAACACGTACCCGCCCACTCAGTTCACACCTATCGGGGCCGGATCCCCCGCGTCCGTGCCAGCCTGCAATAATAACCCCATGACCGACTTACGCCTCGCCACCTGCTCAGAGCTCCGCGCCGAACTCGAGATCAAGCGTTCGCGCTTCATTGCCATCGCCCGGCGTGTGTCGAGTGTCGATGACGCTCGCATTGTTCTCGCCGACGCTCGGGCCGAGTTCCCAGATGCTCGCCACCACTGTTCGGCCTACGTTGTATCGCAAACTGACGCGCATCCGATTTTGAATTCATCTGACGACGGCGAACCGTCGGGTACCGCCGGACGCCCCATGCTTGACGTGCTCACGGGGCACAACCTCACTGATATTTCGGTAGTTGTGGTGCGATACTTCGGCGGCACGCTTCTTGGCACGGGCGGACTCGTGCGTGCGTATTCGGATTCAGTTCGAGCTGTGCTCTCTCGCGCACAGCTCGTCAAGCAAGTCGTATACCGCAAGCAGCGGGTGTCGATCGGCCACGCCCTTGCCGGGAAAATTGAAGCGGACGTACGCGGGCGCGGCTACGAAGTGGTGGACGTTAACTACGGTGCGACGGCCGTGGACATTGACGTGGCAGTGCCCGATCCGGAGGCGTTTAGCGCGGAGCTCGCCGAACTGAGCGCGGGCGCGGCAACGCCCGAGGATATCGGCACAGTAATTCATGAAGTGAGGGATGGAACCTTTCCCGCGTGGTGATTTTCCCACATGGCGAACGGCGTTGACCCCGATCGATGACCTTGTACACTGTGAACTGTTGATCTTTCAATCGACGCACAGTCGACAGCAGTCGGCTCCACGGAAAGGATGTCATCCCATGATCCAGATGACCGCCATGATGTGTTGCCGCATGTGTAGTTAGGGTGGCATACCTTAGCTTTCGTGCCCGTGTGCATGTGTGCCACCTAGGCTCGCTCGCCTGAAGAGCATCCTCATATTTTGATAGGCGTCACGCCACTAAATTTTTAAAGGATCACTATGGCTATTTTCAACAACGCGACTGAGATCGTTGGCAACACTCCCCTCGTTCGAATCAATCGACTGGCTGGAGATCATGCGAACGTCCTCGCCAAGCTCGAATTTTACAATCCCGCCAACTCCGTCAAGGACCGCATTGGTGTGGCCATTATTGATGCCGCAGAAAAGTCGGGCAAACTGACGCCGGGTGGAACGATCGTTGAGGCGACATCGGGCAATACAGGTATCGCTCTCGCGTGGGTGGGCGCAGCTCGCGGATACAAGGTCATCTTGACGATGCCAGCGTCAATGTCCAAGGAACGCCGCGCGCTTCTTCGCGGTTTCGGCGCCACACTCGAACTCACAGATCCGGCAAAGGGTATGCAGGGAGCGGTGGACCGCGCGAAGGAGATCGCCGCACAAAACCCTGGTTCCATCCTGGCCTCGCAGTTCTCAAATGCCGCGAACCCCGCGATTCATCGCGCTACGACCGGCCCGGAGATCTGGGAAGCTACAGGCGGCAAGGTCGACGTGTTTGTTGCTGGCATTGGCACGGGCGGAACACTCACCGGTGCAGGCGCCTACCTCAAAGAGCAGAATCCAGACATTCATATCGTGGCAGTCGAGCCCGCCGAATCGCCGCTCCTGTCCGAAGGCACGGCGGGTCCGCACGGGATTCAGGGCATTGGCGCAAATTTTGTGCCAGATGTACTCGACACCGAGATTTACGACGAGGTGATCACCATTTCGAGCCCGGGTGCGGTTGACACTGCTCGCCGCGCCGCGCACGAAGAAGGCCTTCTCGTGGGCATCTCTGCCGGGGCCGCCCTGAAGGCAGCTAGCGAGATCGCTACTCGCGAGGAATTCGCGGGTAAAAACATCGTCGTAATCGTCCCCGACTTCGGAGAACGCTACCTATCTACTCCCCTCTTTGACGGCCTCATCGACTAGGACTCCACATGACTCAGATTGGTCTTTTTCAAAAAATGCGTGAGGATCTGCAAGCTGCGGTCAATAATGATCCGGCGGCGCGCAATCAGCTCGAAGTACTCCTCACGTACTCCGGTGTTCACGCCGTATGGGGGTACCGCGTGGCCCACGCCTTGTGGCACAAGAGCGATCGCCTCAAGCTCCCGGCACGGCTCCTGTCGCAAACTGTGCGCGGGCTCACCGGAGTAGAAATCCACCCGGGCGCCACGCTCGGCCGCCGGCTCTTTATTGATCACGGCATGGGCGTGGTCATCGGTGAAACAGCAGAGGTTGGCGAAGACGTCGTCATCTTCCACGGCACCACACTCGGTGGCACACAGG
>JBHWRK010000105.1:0-3473 GCA_043426715.1 Trueperella sp.
TTTGTAACAAATTCCAAGAGTTTTAGGGAGTTCCTTAAAGTCCCTCGCATAGAGAGAATTTCTCCCGGAATTTGTTCGAATTGCGATCTTTGCAGGCCGCGATTCTAGGTTAAAAGGCGTCGCACAACGTCCGACGCAGGCTCGTCCACCAACGTGCTGGCCGTACCGATCTGAACGAGGTTGCCCGCGTCCATGACCGCGATACGGTCCGCCACTGTGAAGGCTTCCTCACGATCGTGAGTCACATAAAGCGCCGTGGCGCCGACCGCCGTGAGGATCTCGCGCAGATCAGCGGATAGGCGCGTGCGCAGGATACGGTCGAGTGCGGACAGCGGCTCGTCGAGCAACACAACTTCGGGCCGCGGGGCGAGCGTGCGGGCAAGAGCAACGCGCTGCGCTTGGCCGCCCGAAAGGGTTGATATTGGCCGATCCTCATAGCCGTCGAGACCGATGAGCTCGAGCAATTGTGCCACGCGCGCCGAACGATCGGCCTTGTTCACTCCTTGGATTTCGAGCCCGTAGGATATATTGCGTGCCACATTGCGATGCGGAAACAGCTGGCCATCCTGAAAAACCATGCCGATATTACGCTGGTGAACGGGAACGGCCGACACATCATTGTCGTTAATCATCACTCCACCGGTAGCCGGTTCGAGTCCGGCGGCCGCCCTGAGTAACGAAGACTTTCCGGATCCAGATTCACCGAGGATCGCCACAATCTCGCCAGTCGCAATAGTCATCGTGACGTTCTTGACCGCGTGGACTGGCGGATGCTCGTAGTGGAGGTTGAGGTTCTCAATGTGCAACATTAGAAAGTCACTCCTTGGGAGCCACGGGGGCGTAGGACGTCAGCGAAGAACATGATGGCGCTGGTCAGCAGCGCGAGGATGACGGATGCCGCGAGCGCCATGCCGTAATTGTCCACGCCGGGCCGGCCCAACAGGCGCCCAATCAGGACGGGCAAGGTCATGTAGTCGGGACTGGCGAGGAACGAGGTGGCGCCGAATTCGCCGAGCGACATCGCAAAGGCGAACCCGAAGGCCACGCCTAGACCGCGGGCCATGATGGGCAGATCAATAGTGGCGAGCACGCGGCTGGGACTGGCACCGAGCGTGGCGGCTGCTTCGCGCATACGCGGATCAATAGCGCGCAGGATGGGCACAAGCGAGCGGACTACGAGCGGCAGGGCGACGACGGCTTGTGCGAGCGGCACAATGTAGGCGGTCGGGAGTCGGTTACTACCTCCCCATGTGATGAGGAATCCGAAACCAACCGTGACCGCAGAGATGCCAAGAGGCAGGAGCACGGCGCCGTCGAGGAAACGCTGTCCGGTCCGCGCCCACGGGGTACGCACGCGGCGCGAGAGCGCGAACGCCAGAAGGACTCCCACGATCAGGGCAATCACGGACGCGTCGATGGCGATGCGTATCGAGTGGTTGAGGGCTTCGATCACCGAGGTTCCACCCGCGAAGCCTGCCCCTGTTTGGTTAAGCGCGCGGTAGTTGTGGAATGACCAGTCACCTCGCACGTTGAGCGATCCGGCAATGAGTCCAATCATCGGCGCAAGGAGGAACAGTAATGAAACCACTGTCATCGCGATCGCGGGGATTGCCGAGCGGGTGATCGGTACCGACCGGTGGCGGATAGTGAGATCGAGGGCTCGCTCTGTGCGGGTCGATAGCGTGGTCGAGACGATCAGCGCTACGGCCACGATGAGGAACTGTAAAACCGAAAGCACGGCGGCCACGTCGAGGTTCAGATAGGCCGTGGTCTGAACGTAGATCTCGGATTCGATCGTGCCGTAACCCGGCCGCCCGAGTGTCTGGACGAGGCCGAACGACGTTGAGCTAAACAGGAACACAAGCCCGCCAGCTGCTGCGATCGCCGGGCCGAGCTGCGGTAGCGTCACCGTGAAGAATGCCCGCGCGGGGCTGGCGCCGAGCGTGCGCGCGGCGGGCGTGAGGTCCCGAATCGACGCCCACATTGTTCCCACTGTCCGCAAAACCACCGAGTAGTTGAAGAAGATCATGGCCAAAATAACCGCGGCAGTCGTCTGGTCTAACCCGAGAAAGCCGAGCGGACCGTTGTCGTCAAACAGAGCGCGAAATGCAACACCTACAACAACGGTGGGCAAAGCGAACGGTGCCGTGGCGAAGGCGCGTAAGGCGCGGCGGAAGGGCGTGCGCAGGCGGTACAGGACGTAGGCGCCCGGGATGCCTAGAAGTAAAGAGCCGGCAGTAGCGGCGAAGGCCATGCCAAGCGTTTGGCCGACGATACGCCACGTGCGGGCCTGGGAGAGGACGTCGGTAAAAACGCGCCAGTCGCCAAGGCCCCGGACGAGCATCGCGCCCACCGGCCAGACAAAAAAGAGCGCGAGGAAAAGGGCAGAGACAGCCAGAGCGGCGACCCACCCAGCTACTGGGAGCCAGGAAGATCGCCGCTGCATAGTCGCCGTACTCACAGGTCTCAGTGCGCGCTTAGTTGCGAGCCTCGTAGAGCGCCGTCCACTGCTGTTGCCACATTTCACGATTCTCGGCCACGAGCGCAGGATCAGGGACGATTACATCGGCCGGTTGCTGAGCGTAGGTAGCCCACTCCTCGGGCAAATCAACGTCTGCTACGGGATACATATACATCGTCTCGGGAATCTCGGACTGGAACGTATCTCCCACCATGAAGTCAATGAACGCCTTCGCGCCCTCCTCATTACCAGCGCCAGTGACCACACCGGCGTACTCCACCTGGCGCACGCACGTGCCATCAACGCTGACGAAAGCACCCTCGCCGTACGCCGGGCTCGACGCATAGGACAGCACGAGCGGGTAGGCACCCTCGCCGTCAGAAGCGGAGAAATCGGTGTAGAACGCCGTGGACCACGACTCCACAACCTTCGTGCCGTTATCGAGCAGGTCGGTCCAGTACTGCTGCCAGTCGTCGGCCTGATCAATTGTTCCCGCGAGGAACGCGAGACCCGGGCTTGAAACCACAGGATTCGTCACGACCAGCAGGTTCTCGTACTCGGGCTTCGTGAGGTCTGCGAAGCTTGTGGGCAGGGCAAGGCCCTCGTCTTCGAAGTAAGCGGCGTCGGCGTTCAGGCAGACATCGCCACGGTCAATCGCTGTGAGGTTACCGATGCGCAGGTCTGCGCCCGGGTCATTGTCCGGTGTGTAGTCGGCGATGACACCCTCGTCGAGTGCGCGCTGAGCCGACATCGTATCGATACCGAAAACCACGTCCACCGTGGGGTTGTCCTTGTTGAGGATGAGCTGGTTGAGCACCATGCCAGCATCACCGGGCGAGGTGGTGCGGAGCGTCATCCCGGACTGCTCCTCAAACGCTGCCTTTGCTTCGTCCGAGATAGCAAATGAATCGTGGGTCAACACGGTGACGGTCTGGGTCTCGGAGGTGGTTGCTTGGTCCGTCGCGGAACATGCGCCGAGTAAAGCAGTTACGGAAATAATTGCGACGAGATG
>JBHWRK010000106.1:0-5394 GCA_043426715.1 Trueperella sp.
CCCTCAGCACCCTCGGGAGGCTCGGCTAGAAGTGGAACTTCCCGCACCGGCACGCTGCCTTGAATCCGATTCTTGAGATCAGCAACCTGCTCGGCCTCGAGCTCATGACGATGAGCCATGAACTCGCCGGCGTCTGCGGGGGAGCGACGATTGACGACGACGGACCTCAGCGTCACGCTGAGGTCCTTTAGTTCCTTGATCGTCTCTACGGCTTCAAGAATTGGCATCGGCTCGCCGAGTGTGACCACGATGAACCCGGCGTCGCCACCTTGCAACGTGTCGCGCAGGTCGCCGAGTTTCTTCTGACGCGCAATGAGCGTGCGACGAAGGTGGGTATCTCGGTCAGTCTCGCGCTCGCCGTCGTCGGCTCTCTTACCGATGATTGAGCCGAGCACTGCGGAGTACTGATCGGCTCGGGAACGTGACTTCAGGAGTTCCTCTGTCCACGTGGACAGCTGCTCGGGCAATGTGAGCAGGTGGAGCGTGTGGCCGGTGGGTGCGGTGTCGAAAATGACGACGTCATATTTCTCGCGCCCGAGTTTGACGTTGTCCGCCACTCGCTCGAGCATGGCTGCTTCGTGTGACCCCGGAGCGTTCCGGGCCGAATCGAGGTGGCGCTTGGCGGGCCCGTGCATGTTTTCGGGAAGCATCCGAACCATCTGGCGATAAACGGCGTCGAAGTGCTTGGCGACCATGGTCTTCGGGTTAATCTCAACGGCATCGATAAGGCCGATCGGGCCGCCCCCAAGTTGTGCGTGAACGTCCGCAACGGTGCCGGTAACGTCCTTCTCGCGCATCAAGGGCGTGACCTTGTCTGAGAGCTTCTTACTCCACAGATGACCGAGATTGTGTGCCGGATCTGTGGAGACGATGAGGACCCGGGCTCCTTGGAGCATGCGCCCCAGTGCGAGTGCAGAACTGATCGACGTCTTGCCGACGCCGCCCTTTCCACCAACGAATACGACTCTGTGGTCGGCGATATCATTTAGCAACATGAAATGTGATCCAACGGTGTGCGAGGCATTCCCATGCGGCGGTGCCAGGCATGGAAATCATCGAAAATGAATGGGAGAAGTTCGGCATTGTAATACGCGGCCGGATCTGGAACTCCTAGGGCCTCACCGAGCACGACGAGCGTGAAGAAATCTTCCTCGTCCAGCTTTTGGCGGGCCAACCCCTGGCGGTAGGGGCGGGAGTAATACTCTTCAAACGCCTTATTAGCGGCGACGAGGCGCGCCCAGGCAGACTGGGCGCGCCCCTTCGTTTCGTCAGACATGAGCTTTAGTTCTCTGACTCTGCACGAGACCACTCGTACGTGATGTCGGCATCCGGTGCTTCGACCGGCTCATCCTTTGCGCGGCGCATTGCCAAGACAGCTTCGACCGCCACCCAAATCGCGCTGACAATAATGACGATGTCAACGACGAGCAGGAGGTAATCAGGGTTCTCCGGATTCATGAAGCCGAAGGCCTGTTCGATCGCCGCCCAGAAAGACATAATGAACACGAAAGATAGCGGGATGATCGCTGGGATCGGGTTGCGTCCCTTACGGATCAGCACGATCGCGATGATCGAAAGTGTCAGGGAAGCGAGCAGCTGGTTCGACGTTCCGAACAGCGGCCAAATTCTCAAGCCACCTCCGCCCTCGAGACCCTGCGAGAAGGTCATGCCAAGGCCGAGGAGAACGACGGCGGTTGTCGCAACGTACTTGCCAACCTTGATGTTGACCGTCGCAGCGGCTTCCTGAACAACGAAACGCATGAGGCGCATGCCGGTGTCCATCGTCGTCGCTGCAAAGAGAACGGCCATGGTTGCAAGGACGGTCGCCGACAGCGATGCCGGCAGGCCGATGCCCTGTTCCATGAGGTTTCCGCCACCCTCGACGAAAGCCGCAACGCCGCCATTGCCATAGGCCGAGTAGATCTCTTCCCAACGAGCGAGCGTGCCGAAGCCACCTGCGACTGAGAGGATCGTTCCCAGCGAGAGCAGGCCCTCGCCAACAGCGCCGAAGTAACCAACGAAACGAGCGTCAGTTTCCTTATCGAGCTGCTTGGAAGACGTTCCTGAGGAGACGATGCCGTGGAAACCAGAGATAGCTCCACAGGCAATCGTCACGAACAGGAGCGGAATGAGGGACGGCGTGCCATCTGGCGTGTTTGTGTTGAAGAAGGGAGCAACAACCTTCGTCGCTTCCGCGCCCTTGATGGTTCCGATGATGACGGACGTGTACAGGAGCGCGAGGCCAATGAACAGCTGGACGCCGTTGATGTAATCACGCGGTTGGAGAAGCAGCCACACCGGGAGGGTCGATGCAAGCGCGCCATAGATAAACAGGACAAGGATCCAAAACGCGCGAGGCCCGATGCCTAGGAAGTCGTCTGCGAGAACGACGGGTACCTTATCGCCGATGTAAATCAGCAGGTAGAGAACAACAACGCCGACAACTGTGACCGGTAGGAGTGGGAGTTTGAGCCGGTAAATCGCAATTCCCACGAGGACCGCCACGGCGATCGCACCCCAGGCGGGGATGACCGACGACGGCGTGGAAATGAACAGTCCTGTAATGACCACAGCGAACGCCGTGACCACCATGAGGAGAACAAGGAAGATGACCACGAGGAAGAGGTACGAGCCGCGCTGGCCGATGTAGCGCGCAGCAATGGAACCGATCGAGCGACCCTTGTTACGTTGTGATGCCCACAGTGCACCGAAGTCGTGCATGCCGGCGAAGAATACGGTTCCGAGGGTGACCCACAGGAATGCGGGGCCCCAGCCCCAGATAACCGCAACTGCCGGGCCGACGATCGGCGCCGCTCCTGCGACGGACGTGAAGTGATGTCCCCACAAAATGTACTTATTTGTAGGAACGTGATCGACGCCGTCGTTAAATTCGTGTGCTGGAGTCACGAACGATTCGTCGAGTTGGAAGACCTTTTCTGCAAGGTACTTCGAATACACGAGGTATCCGAAAACAAGCATGGCCAATCCGACCAGCATGATCCAAACAGAGCTCATGGATAGCCCTTCTGTGTAAGAGGTGGACGCGCCACCTGTGATGCCATAACTGCGCTTTCGCGCGTGTGGGACTTTGGCCCCACGATGGTTGTGCGGGTGATTGTGTCAAATAATACCTGTGGGCGCCACCACTTCGGACAGGCGTTGTCGAAATGCCAATAACCTAAGGTTGAAATATGAGTGTGTTAAGGCAACTGTCCCTACCAATTATTGCTGCACCGATGGCCGGCGGTCCGTCGACGCCGGAACTTGTTCGGGCCGTAGCAGATGCCGGCGGATTGGGCTTCCTAGCTGTGGGAACGATGAATTGCGCCGAGGCTCAGCAGTCCATGAGTGCGGCAGACGGAGCGACCTACGGCGTGAACCTTTTCGCCCCTCAGGTACACCTTGAGAACATGGACCCGGTGGCCCGAATCGCCGAGGAGCTCGCAGTCCACATACCGGACATCGACCTGACGTTTGGTTGGCATTCAAAGTTTGATTGCGTGCTCAGGTCTCGCGCCAAGGTCGCCTCCGTAACGTTCGGACCTTTCTCTGACGACGACGTTGCGCGGCTTCACGAACGCGGTATCGAGGCGTGGATGACGGTAACGAACCCCGACGACGCGCTCGTGGCCGAGCGTGCTGGGGCAGACGCAATTATTGTTCAGGGACCTAAGGCGGGCGGGCACCGCGGCACGTGGTCGGTCGAGGAGGTGCCTGACCAGCGGAGCCTGAGCGAGCTACTCGAGGCGATCGATGTGTCAATTCCCGTTGTGGCGGCTGGCGGTATCAACTCCCATAACATCGGTCATTTCCTAGATAAGGCCGATGCGGTGGCCTGCGGATCGGCCTTTTTGCTGGCCGAGGAGGCGGGAACGCTACCAATGAGCCGTGAGATGCTGCTGGCAGGTGCTCCTGGATCTGGGGCTGGGCGAGAGTCAGTGTCCACGCGCGCGTTTTCAGGGCGATTCGCGCGGGGACTTGCCACTCCGTTCACGCGTGCACATGATGAAGGTGCGGGAACCAGCGTTGGGCCCACATATCCGTATCTCAACGCGATGCTGGCGCCGATGCGGACTGATCCTTACTTTGCGTACTGTCTCGTGGGTGAATGGTGGGATAGCGAACCTAAACCTGCAGCGCAGATCGTTGCTGAGCTTACAGGCGGAATTTAAAGGTTAATGAGTCCGCAAAAATTCAAATGTGGGTCTGCACAGCCGTTGAACTGTTGTGTCGATGATCGCTTGCGGGCACTTCGCGTCCGTACATTGCTTGGGTGTGCTGGACATCCAGTGATAGTAAGTGCTTCGATTTGAAAGTCGCGGCCGGAAAGGTGCGCTGTCATTAGGGCCGTGCGCTACTGGTTGGTTATTGGACGCGCTCCCAGGGCTCAATTGCGCCAGGAACCGGAGCAAAGATGGGATGAGCGGTGATCGCGGCGGGAGTCCGTGCGGCGGTTTCAGTCCAGATCGCTTGCTTTAGGATCCCGGGGGAGCGGGCAACGAGTTTCGAGTGCAACCACTCAAACTCATAGACGAGTTGCCCATGAGTCACGGGAATGGGCGTGACGGGGCCGGATGGAGAAGCTGCACCCGGTACGACGATCTTGGTGCGATCAAAGTTGTACCCACGCGAGTCTGCGTCTGCGAGAACTCCAGTGAGATAGGCGCCGATCGCAGCAAGGGGGTCAGGCTGGTTTCGGAATCGATCCAGCTGGGGATGGTTCCGATAGCCCTTGGTCAAGCCTTGGAGAACTTTCTGTGCCAGAAGGGTCTCTCGCCACAGTGCCACGAGGCCAGCGGCATCGAGGTATTTCGGATGCAAACTCCAGATACGCATGTCTAAACTTCCGTCCTATTGATCAAATTTCGGAGCTCGGAGAGCGGTACGGCCGCGCCGAACGCGAGGTGGCCAGGTTCTAGTTTTTTACCTTCGTGCAACGAATCCAGTGGCAGGTGGTCAAAGCCCGTGTTCGAGACAATCTGCCCAACCGTCGCCATCACATCGAGCGTGTCGGAGGCAGGCAGTGGAATGGCAACAACGACGACTTCTGCGTCCGCAACTGGCTCCTCACGAGCCATGGCAACGGCGCCTGGTGCAAGAACACTAATCATCAGCGCAATTTTCTCCGGATCTTCGGACTGCGCAATCGGAATATCGAATCCGGACCGTGTTGCAATGTAGGCGAGTGCGGTGCCGAGTTTGCCAGCCCCTGAAATGGCAAGCTTAGTCATGATCACCCGTGTTCGCATCAGTACCACCATTAAAGTGTGTGCCGATCATTCGTCAGGCTGGTTCCGATGGACGAGCGATTCTCTCCGAGTTCTTTGAGGATCAGCGGAATGACCTCAGTTCCGAAGATCTCGATCGATTCCGTGCGTTGCTTGGCCGTCAGCC
>JBHWRK010000107.1:0-2636 GCA_043426715.1 Trueperella sp.
TTCCGCTCGCCGGTCGTGTGCACGATTGATTTTTCCAACGACGTCGATGCAGCGGCTATCGCTAGGACGCTCCGGCACAATTCTGTGGTGGATATTGAACCCTACCGCTCGCTTGGTCGCAATCAGTTGCGCATCTCGACCTTCCCGTCGATCGACACCGATGACGTGCACAAACTCCTTGCCGCAATCGATACGGTGGCAAATTTCCTCTCCTAACATCCTGTCTCCACAGGACATCTCGTCCACACAGGCCGGTGACCTAGCGCAGGGTTGGCAATATCTCGCCGCGTTTCCACCCGTCGAGGTCGCACGCGAGAACCAAACCGACAATGAGCGTCGAGCCGTGCCAAGTAACGAGGGCCCATCAGCGTCCGACTCTATTCGCACAGCGGCGCACATGTTGAACACGTGCAGTCACGCCACACGCCTACGATATGCGCATAAAAAGGGCGGTGCTAGTCACGCACTCAACTAGCACCGCCCCGCCATAGAGATTGGGTTAGCTGATTCCAAGCGCCCTGGTGATGGGGTCCATCAGGAAGTAGATGACAAACAGAACGGCCGTCAGCCACATCAGCGGATGAATCTTCTTCGCACGACCAACCAAGGCCTGCATGAAGACGTACACGATAAAGCCCACACCGATGCCCACAGTGATCGAATAGCCGAACGGCATGAAGATGATCGTAATGAAGGCCGGGATCGCAACAGCCAGGTCCTGCCAGTCAATGTCCACGACCTGCTGCATCATCAAGAAGCCAACCACCACAAGTGCCGGTGCGGCGGCCTGCGACGGCACGATCGCGAACAGTGGCGCGAGGAACGTTGCCAGCAAGAAAAGGATTCCTGTGAAAATCGCCGACAGGCCGGTACGTGCACCTTCACCAACGCCCGTAGCGGATTCGACAAACGAGGTGTTCGAAGAGACTCCACCCATACCACCGGCAATCGCGGCCACCGAGTCGATCATCAGGATGGCCTGAGTACGCGGCGGGTTGCCGTTCTCGTCGAGGAGGTCGCCTTCAGTCGCGACAGCGACCATCGTGCCCATCGTGTCAAAGAAGTCCGCGAGCATGACGGAGAAGGACAGAACGACGACGGCAAGGACGCCAAGCTTCTGGAACGGTCCGGTGATCGAGAATTCGCCAAGCGTTGAAAACTCTGGCACGTTGACTGGCGAGCCAACCAGCTTCGGTTCGGTCAGGCCCCAGCCGCCGACATTGCCGACGACTTCGATGATGATCGCAAGAACCGTCGAGGTGATGATCGACCACAGGATCGCGCCCTGCACGCGACGCGCCATCAGCGCGATCGTGAGGAACAAGCCGAAGATAAACACTGCCAAAGGCCATGTAGAGATCGAGCCGTTGACTCCGAACACAAGCGGCGTGCCTTCGCCTGCCGACACAATGCCGGCGTTAACGAGGCCAACGAGCGCGATAAACATGCCAATACCCACGGAGATCGCTGTGCGCAATACCTGCGGAACCGCGCGGAAAATCGCCTCGCGTAGGCCGGTGAGGACGAGTAGGAGGATGACGATACCTTCGATGACGATGATGCCCATGCCATCCGCCCAGGTCATCCCGGGCAGTTGAACGATCGTGTAGGCGATAATCGAGTTGAGCCCGAGGCCGGCCGCTAGTGCGAGCGGGAAGTTGGCCACGGCACCCATGAGGATAGTCATGACGCCGGCGACAAGTGCGGTGCCGGCTGAAATCGCGGCAATGTTTGGCTCGGCGCCGCCACCGAGGTAGGCGCCGGTACTGTCCGGACCCGAGAGGATTAGTGGATTGAGAACGAGGATGTAGACCATCGAGAAGAACGTGACGAGGCCGCCACGGAACTCTTGGGCCACCGATGAGCCACGTTCGGTTAGCTGGAATGTGCGATCGAGCCAGCCATGTGCGGTAGGCGTGGACTCGGAATTGTGCTGATTCGTCTGCGGAGTGGTCGCAGTGCCCTTTGAAGTACTCACCCGTCGAGTTTCACATTGCGGACACAAAGGTTGCAAACAAAATCTCACCTAGTGGATGCTATCCCGGTCACGTTAAGCCCAACGTTTGAGATAATCGCACCAACTCGCAGTTTTGGCGCTTATCCATGGCGATGATTGATCCGTTGAGCCCACGCCTTGGACGCGCTTCTCGCCTAATGAGATCCGCCAAGCAGGAACGTCGTGAACGGTGGCATGCCACGTCCTTGTTGGCGCGCTTTACGGAACGTCAGCCTGTACGAGTCGGCCAACACCACGCACTTCGGCCCGCCCATCGTCCGCTCGGACGAAGACGGCCTGCCCGGTATTGATGATCTGGTGTTGGCCGGATTCCGTCCAAATCTCGGTTGCCCCGTCGAGGCTCACGATAATCCGTGGTCCACCACCGCGCAGCGTGTACCGGCGGTCGGCGTGGCGCAACTCGATGATTGACAGTTCGAAGTCATCCACGGGCGCGTAGAACGTTGACTGAATCGGTGAAATTCGCTCGGGTGCAATACGGATTGGTGGTGCGGCCACGGTCTCCACGATGTCGAGCAGCTCGGCAACGTCCACGAATTTGCTCGTCAGTCCCGCGCGCAACACGTTGTCAGAATTGGCCATGATCTCCATGCCAAGTCCCGAGGTGTATGCGTGCACG
>JBHWRK010000108.1:0-4052 GCA_043426715.1 Trueperella sp.
AAAACTGCAACCAACACCCCACCCACAACGAGCAGAACACCAGCCACAGCACAAACCAACCCAACCCAAACAGGCCAGGCCAGCCAAAAAATACAACATAAAAAGCTGACACACTATTGAGATATCAAACAACACACCCACTGGCGATGACCTGCAGTTTTACCTGCCTGCCCCGCCGGAGCAACCTCTCCAACTTAGTCAATCGTTTCGCTCGAAGTCAAACTCTTGCGATGCGGTTCACATTGCTGGTGATTCGCTGTTGTTCAGTTTGTGTTTCCCACTCGCTGAGCAACGAAATGAAACTTTACGGCTCACGCAGGCCATGGTCAAACCACATCGCGGTGTCTCTACTCACACACCTCGTTTACCGCATGTTTACACGAAAGAACGCGCTGTGCCTGAGGGCACAGCGCGTTTGAGTGGAGATTTCACGAATCTTCTGTGATGCGCCATTTACCTGCGCGTTACGTTCGTGCACCCCGTCGTTGCGAGGTGTTCGCTCCCCCTACTTCGTCTTTCCGTTCGCGAACTCCTCACGGATCGCGGCAGCCACCTTGTCTGCAAGGCCCGTATGGAACACGCCCGGGATAATGTATGCGGCATTGAGTTCTGTATCTTCAACGGCGTTGGCGATGGCATTGGCTGCCACGACCAGCATGTCGTCGGTGACCTGCTCAGCTTGGACGTCGAGCATTCCGCGGAATAGTCCCGGGAAGGCAAGCACGTTGTTGATCTGATTAGGAAAGTCTGATCGGCCGGTTGCAACGACCGCGGCATGCTCTCCTGCAACAATGGGGTCAACTTCGGGGGTCGGATTCGCGAGCGCGAACACGATCGCGTCGTCCGCCATCGTTGCAATGTCATCGCCCGTCAAAATGTTTCCCGCGGATACACCAATAAACACGTCTGCACCGGCCAGGGCGTCCTTCAGCGAGCCATCCACGGCTCGCGGATTGGTGTTCTGAGCCAGCCAGTTGCGGTCTGGGTCTGCCTCTTCGCGGAACACGCCCAGCGTGCCCGCGCGGCCGGCGCCGATGATGTCCGTGGCGCCCTGCCCTATGAGCAGACGAATGATCGCGTTGCCCGCTGCGCCAACGCCCGACACAACGATCTTCACGTCCTCAATCTTCTTGTCCACGAACTTCAGCGCGTTAATCAGCGCGGCCAGAACGACGACGGCCGTGCCGTGCTGGTCGTCGTGGAAGACGGGGATGTCGAGCTCTTCCTTCAGGCGACGTTCGATCTCGAAGCAGCGTGGCGCCGCAATATCCTCGAGGTTGATGCCACCAAATCCGGGAGAAATCGCCTTGACGATCGAAATAATCTCTTCCGTGTCCTTGGTGTCGAGGCAGATTGGGAAGGCGTCCACATTGGCGAAATTCTTGAACAGCGCAGCCTTGCCCTCCATCACCGGCATCGCTGCCTTCGGCCCGATATCGCCGAGTCCGAGCACGGCGGTACCGTCGGTCACAACAGCAACGGTGTTTCGCTTGATCGTCAAGCGGCGCGCTTCTGACGGTTCTTCCATAATGCGCTCACAGATCGCTGCCACACCCGGCGTGTAGATCTTCGACAGGTCCTGTCGTGTCTTAAGCGGGCGCTTGAGCGTCACCTCGATCTTTCCACCAAGGTGCGCTTGGACGGTCGCGTCGTGAATGCCAAGAACGTTCACGTCCGGATCCGTTTGGAGATGAGAGCGAATCACCTTCGCGTGGCCGAGATCCAAAGTCAAACAGGTGACATCGAACGTCAGCGTGTGCTCGTCGGACTTGACTATGTCGAGGCCTGTGATCATCCCTCCGTTGTCCGAGATTACTCGTGTCGCTTTCGGAACGGACTGCGCATCGAAAGGTGTGCGGATTCTGAGCGTGACGGCATAACTTGGGTAAGCCATAAAAGAACGATTCCTCCCTTGGAAAACTTGCTATCCCCATCATGCCAAATGAGTCGGTTCTATTCCCGGGTGGTATCGCTCAGTGGAAAGCGCGGCCGCATTTCGACGACGCCGTCCCTGAGGCTGACACGTAGTGAGCACGACGCCGTCCCCGCGGCTGGCACTGTGCTGTAGCACATGGGCACGACGCCGTCCCAGCACGTACGAAGCCCCGCCGGGTGGATGCCCGGCGGGGCTTCGAGTCGGAGATGGCTCGGTGTGGTCAGCTACGCCTGATTCGCGCGTTCCATGACGAGCTCGCGCACGCGCGCCGCATCAGCCTGTCCGCGGGTTGCCTTCATGACAGCCCCGACGATCGCGCCAGCGGCCTGCACCTTGCCGTCACGAATCTTGTCGAGAATATCGGGGTTCGCCGCGAGAGCCTCGTCGACGGCGGCGTTCAGCGCCGCGTCGTCGGACACAACTTCGAGGCCGCGCGCCTTCACTACCTCCCCTGGCGTGCCTTCACCTGCGAGCACACCATCAAGAGTTTGGCGCGCGAGTTTGTCGGTGAGCTTGCCGTCCTCGACGAGCTTGTCGAGCTCGGCGATATCGTCCGGAGTCACCGGCACGTCGGCGAGTTCAAGCTCGTTGTCCTTGGCGTAGCGAGCCAGCTCGCCCATCCACCACTTACTGGCACCTGCGGGAGTCGCACCGGCATTCACGGAATCCACAATCAGATCGAGTGCATCCGCGTTGACGATGTCGCGCATCTCCATATCGGACACTCCCCATTCGCTCTTGAGTCTGCGGCGCTTTTCGGCAGGCAGTTCAGGCAGGGACTGGCGAATCTCTTCCACCCATTCACGCGATGGCACGATCGGAACGAGATCGGGCTCGGGGAAGTAACGGTAATCGTCCGCGTCAGACTTGGGACGCCCGGACGACGTCGTCGAATCGGCTTCCTGCCAGTGGCGCGTCTCCTGGAGGACGGACTGACCTGCCTCGAGGACTGCTGCCTGGCGGCGCATTTCGTACTCCACCGCACGCTCGATCGCGCGGAAAGAGTTGACGTTCTTCGTTTCGGTACGCGTACCGAGCGGGGATTGCGGGGTCTTGCGGAGCGACACGTTGACGTCCGCACGCACGTTTCCGCGTTCCATGCGCGCTTCGGAGACGCCGATCGCCCGCACAATATCTCGTATTGTGCGCACGTAAGCAGCGGCTACTTCAGGAGCCCGCTCTCCCGCACCTTCAATGGGTCGGGTCACGATCTCCACGAGCGGCACGCCAGCACGGTTGTAATCGACGAGCGAGTAGGACGCCCCCTGCAGGCGGCCCTCGCCACCAATGTGGGTATTCTTGCCGGCGTCTTCTTCCACGTGCGCGCGTTCGATGGGAACGCGGAAAATTTCGCCGTCGCTGAGCTCCACGTCCACGTAGCCGTCGTATGCGATCGGTTCGTCAGACTGGGAGGTCTGAAAGTTCTTTGACAGGTCCGGGTAGAAATAGTTCTTGCGAGCAAATTGGCACGACTTCGCAATCTTGCAGTTCAATGCCAAGCCGAGTCGGATCGCGTATTCGATCGCTTTCTTATTGACCACAGGCAACGCACCGGGAAGGCCGAGCGAGACCGGCGTCGTATATTCGTTCGGTTCACCACCGAAATCGTTGGGGGCGGCGTCGAACATTTTCGTCTTGGTCGCCAGCTCGACGTGCACCTCGAGGCCCAGCACAGGATCATAGGAATTTACCACGTCCTCGTATTCCAGCAATTTATCCATTATGCGTCCTCCCTAACGTCAATCGGGCATTCTCGCACCGAGGGGTCGGCGATCGCCTCAATCATGGCGGCCACCTTGTACATGCGCGCGTCCTCGTGTGCCGGGGCAACAACCTGTACACCGACCGGCAGGCCGTCGGACAGGCCGGCCGGAACAGACACGGCAGGTACGCCAGCAAGGTTCGCAGGCGTGGTTGTCATGTCGTTCATGTACATCGACATGAGGTCCTTGCTCTTTTCACCGAATTTGAAAGCGGTGGTCGGAGCTGTGGGCGTAATGATTGCGTCCACTTGAGAGAACGCCTCTGCCAAATCGCGCTGGACGAGCGTACGCACCTTGAGCGCGGAGCCATAGAACTGGTCGTAGTGGCCGGAGCTCAGCGCGTAGGTGCCGAG
>JBHWRK010000109.1:0-3555 GCA_043426715.1 Trueperella sp.
AGTCTCATGGAGAACGGAGTGAACCCGGGCATCGTATTGATTTCGTTAATCAAAATCTCCCCTGAGTCTGAGACGAAGAAGTCCACTCGCGTGAGACCCTCGCCTTCAAACGCATCGAATGCGCGCACAGCAAGATCACGGACCGTGGCGGTTACGTCCTCGTCAATCTTCGCGGGAATCGACATGGTCAGCCCATCAGTCGACACGTACTTCGACTCCCAGTCGTAGAAGCCCGCCGCCGGCGCCTCGAGAAGAACTTCGCCAGGCAACGATGCGCGCGCAGGTTTATCTCCCCTGCCGCCAAGCACCGCCACTTCGATTTCTCTGCCCGAAATCCCCTGTTCGATAACGATCTTCGGATCATAATTGTGTGCTTCGGCAACGGCCGCGGGTACGTCATCCAGCGACTCCACGCGCGAAATACCCAGTGACGAACCCGCGCGCGCCGGCTTAACGTACACGGGGAAGTCGAGCTCGCTCACCTCCGCAAGCACCTGCTCTTGTTCGGTCTGCCAACGACGCGCCGTGACTCCCACATACGGACCCACCGGCAAGCCAGCTGAGATGAGGACCTTCTTCATCATGTCCTTATCCATCCCCGCTGACGACGCCAACACACCGCATCCAACGTATGGCACGTTCGCCATCTCGAATAAACCCTGAATTGTGCCATCTTCGCCAAACGGTCCATGAAGCACGGGGAACGCCACATCGATCGGCTCGAGCACGCGAACATCAGAGCCATCAGCCGCAAGATCGAGTAGCGGCTGCTTTCCATTGCCAGCTGGAAGAACAATGCGCCGGTCGGATTCAGGGACATCGACCAGGCCGCGTTCCATCGTCATCTCGTCGGGATTCGTTTCACCCGGCACCCACGTGCCATCTGGGCGAATACCGATCGAGGTCACCTCGTAACGCTCCGGATCAAGCGCACGCATCACACCGCCCGCCGTGATCCGCGAGATCGCATGCTCGCCCGACACCCCGCCATACACCAACGCAATTCGAATCTTTTTCACGTGCCAATCCTACCCAAGACTGACCCGCACCCGGTCAAAGCCAGCATAGTTTTTCCGTATGGCTGCTCACCCATTGACAGACCATGAAAGCAAAATTTTCGCGGAGTTCGAAGCCGTTGGGGCTCGCTCGGAGCGTGTTCGGCGTCAACGGCATAAAACGACGACGGATGCCGCGAAGTCCGTGAGCTTGCTGCGCTCGTGGACATGTTCTTCGATGCCTCCGGTCGCAGCGGCTCACCGGTTGCCGTGACCGGACGATCAGACTGTTCGTCGATTTCGGTGCACCATCGAACACACACCGACCGCTGGCTCGCGACACTCAGGTTCACGCCATCTTTGCCGGCGAGGGTCTTCGCTACGCGATCGAATTTGACGGAGCATCTGCCAGGCTCATGATCAACTTTGATGTTTTCGTCGCCGTGCAGTAGGACGCTTCGTTAAACTTTACGCTGGGAGGACCTATGCCAAAGATACTCATTGCAGCAATAACGGTGATGCTGACGCTCGGCGCGTGTACGTCATCAAGCGACGAGCCAGCGCCAATCACCACGCAGGCAACGCCAACCGACGTCGACATGAGCGAACCCGCCGACGCGCCAGGCGAGGAAACTTCAAGTCCTGATCCATTCGACGATAATCAGGATATTGACTACGTGGCGGCGGACGAACCTAGTCAGTCGGACAACTGGCCCGATTTCAGAGCACAGGCATTACCCGTCTCAGTGAGCACAGAGCCCGGATCAATCACTGTTGAATACGATTCGGACGGCACCGGCGATCTTGAGTGGTATACAGACGGCTGGACCGAAGCATCCCTGGCGGTCGAAGACGGGTCGGGATTTCCAATTGACGTGGGTGGTGAACGCGCGTTGCAACTGTTCATCTCGGGTCTGCGCTATCCAGATATTGATGAATCCTATCCACACCTCGACGACGAGCCTGGGGGTGCCCTCACTGGATACGACGTGAGCGGACCGTTCGAAGGAATGCACTCGATCACGATCGGGGCGGACCACGACATGGACTACGCGATCCAGGTGGACAAGAATCCACTGAGGGTCACGATCTACTATCGCGAGCCGTAGTGGTGAACCAGATATCGCAGGCCGCGCTCCGCGCTAGTCAAATGAATGACGCCAGCAAAAGGTGCCGGCGTCATTCTTTGTCTGGATCTACCGCTTAGGCAGAAGGCTCGTCGAGCATATTTGGAATGACGGGAGCCTTAACTTTCTCAACATCAGCGTCGAGAGCAGCGAGCTTTTGCATGAAGTGCTCATACCCACGGTTGATGATGTTGATGCCCGAGACATTGGATTCTCCCTCGGCAGCGAGTGCTGCGATGAGATGGGAAAATCCTCCCCGAAGGTCGGGAACCGTTATATCAGCGGCCTGAAGAGGCGTGGGGCCTTGAATAACGGCCGAATGATAGAAGTTTTCCTGACCAAACCGGCATCGCTTGGAGCCCAAGCACTCACGATAGACCTGGATCTTTGCTCCCATCTTATTAAGCGCCTTCGTAAAGCCGAAGCGATTTTCATAGACAGTTTCGTGCACAATAGACACGCCCTCTGCTTGCGTGAGCGCAACTACCATGGGCTGTTGCCAGTCGGTCATAAAGCCAGGGTGCACGTCGGTCTCGATTGGCAGGCCTTTGAGGGGCGTGCCGGGGTGCCAAAAGCGAATGCCATCGTCAAGAATTTCAAATTGGCCGCCCACCTTGCGGTAGACGTTGAGAAAATTCATCATCGGAGCCTGATCGGCACCACGCACTATGATGTCGCCTTTCGTGGCGAGCGCTGCCGCAGCCCACGAGCCGGCCTCAATGCGATCTGGAAGCGCCGTGTGGTTGAAGCCGTAGAGCTTCTCGACACCCTCGATGTGAATAGTACGGTCCGTATCAACGGTGATGAGCGCACCCATTTTTTGCAAAATCGCAATGAGATCCATGATTTCTGGCTCAACGGCGGCGCCGCGTAGCTCCGTGATGCCCTTCGCGCGGACGGCCGCGAGGAGAGTCTGCTCGGTTGCTCCGACGGAGGGATACGGCAGATTGACCTTGCGAGCCTTCAGCCCCGTGGGTGCCACAAGGTGGAGGCCGAGCTCCTGCTCGTCGCGGATTGCCCCGAAGTCTTCAAGAACCTTGAGATGGAAATCCACCGGACGATCGCCAATATGGCAACCACCGAGGTCTGGAATAAACGCTTCGCCAAGGCGGTGCAACAACGGACCACAGAAAAGAATGGGGATGCGCGATGAGCCTGCCAGTGCGTCCACCTTGTTCGGATCAGGCAAGTGCAGATCTGCGGGCGTGATCGTAACGGTTCCTTCAGCCTGGTCGTACACCACGTCAGCGCCGTGCAAGCGAAGAAGTTCAGAGACGACGTCGACGTCCCTAATGAGCGGCACATTGCGCAACACGGAGGTCTCTTCTGTTAAGAGCGCCGCAACCATAGCTTTGGAGACGAGGTTCTTAGCTCCTCGTACGCGGATCTCGCCATTCAGTGGTCGACCGCCGTGCACTTTCAATACCCACAGT
>JBHWRK010000110.1:0-8253 GCA_043426715.1 Trueperella sp.
ATGTCAGTATTCTCGGTTGTGTCTTCTGTTTGCTTCGGAGCGTCGGTGTTCGTGGGCAGGTTCGTGGGCTCGGTCATGAGAAATCTCCTCGGTAAACGGGGTGGCCTCAGGCCACACCGTGCGCGTTATCACAGGGTAGTCTACGCGTTTCGGTAGAAGTTTTTCTCGTTGTTCGAATTACACAGACTCGATCATCGATTTGTCGGGCGATTCAGGTACCGTGGAGCCATGATTTTCTTGCGTAATTCTCAGACGTACCTCGAGTCGAATACATGCATTCTGGCGGATGACGACGCCAAGGAGGCCCTCGTCGTCGACACGGGAGCCGGTTCACACGCATGGATCCCGCACGCTCTCGAATCTCGGGGACTCACTCTTGGCGCTGTTCTCCTCACCCATGGCCACGCCGATCACGTGTGGGACGTCGCCACGGTGGCGGGCGATGCGCCTGTCTACCTACCTGCGCCCGATATGTATCGCATGGAGAACCCGATCGGCATGCTGGCCGCAGATCCGACCCGCGATCTCGTCTTGTCTCGCCTCGGTTTCCAGCCGTGGAAGAAGCCCGTCGATTTGCGCGAACTGCCTGCCGAGATGCTCTCGAGCGCTTACGAAATAGTCAAGGGCATCCATATTCGGGCCGTACCTGCCCCCGGCCACACAGAGGGCTCCACTGTGTTCCTTCTAGAGGGCGATCCGAGCCCGGACAAAGAAGCTGCCATGATGAGCACAGGCAGGAAAGAACCCATCATGCTTTCAGGCGATGTGCTCTTTAACAACGGCGTGGGGCGCACCGACCTACCGGGAGGCGACGAGGAAAAGATGGCCGCCTCACTCCGCCTGCTCGTTCAAATTATCAAGCCAGAAACCTACGTCTTTCCAGGTCATGGCCCACATACAACGATGTTCCACGAGATTCGCCACAACGCTTACCTCCACCATGCGATGAGCTAAACGAGGATTCGGCGGATTCACGCCAAAGGTGAAACAATAGACGCATGGCAAAAATCGCACCTATATCCGGATTCCCAGAATGGCTTCCCGCTGGCCGCATCGTCGAGCAGCGCATGATCGATCTCCTCGAAGAGACGTTCGAGTTACATGGATTTTCCGGAATCGAAACGCGTGCCGTCGAACCGGTCGAGCGACTCCTGTCCAAGGGCGAAACATCCAAGGAAATTTACGTTCTACGTCGCCTCCAGGATGAGGCTGGTGCAGATTCCACTCTCGGCCTCCATTTTGACCTCACGGTTCCATTGGCCCGCTATGTCCTCGAGAACTCCGGTCACCTGGATTTCCCGTTCCGGCGCTACCAGATCCAGAAAGTCTGGCGCGGCGAACGGCCGCAGGATGGCCGCTTCCGAGAATTCTTACAGGCGGACGTAGACGTCGTCGGTCAAGATACCCTCGCGTTCCATCACGAAATCGAGCTTCCGCTCGTCATGGTTGACGCATTGTCCAAGCTACCGATCCCGCGGGTGACGATCCAAGCGTCCAACCGCAAGGTCGCCCAAGGATTCTACGAGGCCATCGGCATCGAGGACGTAGACGAGACGCTACGCATTATGGACAAAATCGACAAGGTTGGGCCGCAAGCGATTACTGAAATGCTTGCCGACGGTGTCGGTGCAAGCGACGAGCAGGCTCGGCTTGCGCTCGAGCTCGCGGACATCAAGGGCGACGACGCCAGTGTGGCCGATCGCGTGCGAGCGCTCGGCTATCATTCAGAATTGCTTGACGAGGGTCTCGAGGAGCTCGTCGCGCTCGTTGAGGGAGCTAACGAACTCATGCCTGGATCTCTCACGGCTAATTTGAGGATCGCGCGAGGTCTTGATTACTACACGGGCTCGGTCTATGAATCGATTCTCGAGGGACACGAGGATCTTGGCTCTGTGTGTTCCGGTGGCCGCTACGATTCGCTCGTATCGGATGGACGCAAGACTTACCCCGGTGTTGGCTTGTCGATTGGAGTGTCACGCATTCTTGCGCGTGTCCTTGGACACGACCTCGTCACACCGTCGCGGAAGGTGCCCACCACGGTACTTGTGGTAGTTAATAACGAGAGTGAACGCCGTCACGCCGAGAAAACCGCTCAGACCCTACGATCACGTGGCATCTCGGCTGAGGTCTCTCCGAACTCGTCGAAGTTTGGCCGCCAGATCCGCTATGCCGACCGGCGCGGCATCCCTTACGTGTGGTTTTCGATGGACGATACAGAGCAGGTCAAGGACATCCGTTCAGGCGATCAGGTGGACGCCGATCCTACCTCGTGGCTCCCGCCTGAGTCTGATCTGACTCCGCAGTTGCTCACCGCAGAGGTCGCCAATGAGTGACGAATTCAGTATACCCACCTCGAGGGTCGGAGAAGTGCTTCGCCCATTCCGCGAGAGCTTGGTGAGCCTGCGATTCCCTCTCGAGGTAAGTGGGCATGAGGACGCCGCTATGACCTACAAGGACGTCCTAAACCAGCTCGATGATTACGTCATCCCTCGATACGATTCGCTCGAGGCGCCGCTTCTCGCCGTCTTCGGCGGTTCGACGGGTGCAGGCAAGTCCACGCTCATCAACTCTATTTTGGGTGAGGTTGTGGCTCTCGCGTCTGCGATCCGCCCGACCACTCGGCGCCCACTCTTGCTCTATCATCCCGACGATGAACGTTGGTTTACCGACCAGCGCATCTTCCCAAACCTGGCACGTGTGATGTCGCATGGGCCGAACGATCTCGAGTCGACGGGCGAGGCAAGTAACGAGCTCGAAGTGCGCGGCGCTGACTTCGTACCACGAGGCATTGCGCTTCTCGATTCGCCGGATATCGATTCCGTCGTCGTAGAAAATCGTCAGCTCGCTGCCCAGTTTTTGGCCGCCGCTGATCTTTGGGTTTTTGTCACGACGGCTGCCCGTTATGGCGATGCGATCCCATGGGCGATGCTGGACGACGCGGCTGAGCGGAACGTCGTCGTCGCCATTATTCTTAACCGAGTGCCAGCCGGCACGGGCGCCGAAGTTCGTGCAGATCTGGACCGGATGCTCGCCGAGCGGGGACTCGATCGGGCGCCGCTGTTCATGTTGTCCGAGCAACCACTCGACGAGGCCGGTCTGGTGTCAGATGCGGACGTTGCCCCGATCCGGGGTTGGCTTGAGGGTCTGGCCGCGGATGCGGCGGTACGCGCCTCGGTCGCACGTCAGACGCTGAGCGGTACCGTGGACACTCTCATTGGCAATAGCGAATATATTCTGTCTCAATTCGACGAGCAGATCGCCGGCGCCGACTCTCTGCGCTGGGATGTGAACTCGGCGTATGACGAGGCGCTGATGAATATTTCGCGCAATGTGTCCGATGGGTCGATGTTGCGCGGCGAGGTGCTCGCTCGCTGGCAGGATGTCGTTGGATCGGGTGAGTGGGGCCGCAAGCTCGAGAAGGGCATATCAACGTTACGGGACAAAATTTCTGGTTTCTTCCGAGCCACCGTTGATACGACACCGGTCGAAACTGCAATCGAAGACACCCTCCACACACTCATCATGGGGGAGACGAACCAAGCCAATACCCGCGTGAAAGACGCGTGGAGCCACGGTATTGCACATGATTTCATCCCACGTGTTCAGGAGTGGCAGCGTTCACCGGAACAGCGAAGCGAGGATGCTGCGCGGGTCGTGCGCGAGTGGCAAAACGAATTGATCACCATGATTCGCAACGAGGGCGAGAGCAAGCGGATGACCGCACGAGCCCTAGCATTCAGTGTTAACGCAATTGGAACGGCACTTATCATCGTCGTTTTCGCTTCCACGGGGGGCCTGGTGGGCGGAGAAATTGCCGTCGCTGGTGGCACGGCTGTTGTTGCACAACGTGTTCTCGAGGCCGTCTTTGGTGACGACGCCGTCCGGCGGATGGCTGCAGAAGCTCGCGAGGGACTGGAAAAGCGAGTGAGCGACTTCCTTGCTGTCGAGGCGAACGCGTGGCGCGCAGTTCTCGACGAGCTTGGTGTGAAGCCCTCGATTCGTGACGCCTACGCCGAAGCTCTAAGCTCCCTCATTGATGCGAGGGATGCCGATCGGAGGAATCTGTGAGTTTAACTGAATCCATTGGCGATCTGCACGCGGCCCTTGAGATTGGCTCGAAGTGGATGCCAACCATTGTGGAAGAGTCGTCAGAAGTGCTCGACAAGGCGGTGGAACGCCGGTCACTCGGCGGAGATGTCACAATCGTGGCGCTTGCCGGCTCGACGGGCGCGGGAAAATCGTCTCTCCTGAATGCGCTTGTCGGGCGCCAGATAGCTCGAACGAGCGCAATCAGGCCGACTACATCGGAAGCGCTCGCCGTTACCAATACTCAAGCGAGCGAGGTGCTCGACTGGCTGGAGATTTCGGAACGCCACGAGGCGGAACTGACGGACGCGGGCGGAATGGTGCTCATTGACCTACCGGATATCGACTCTACGCAGTTCATCCACCGCGAGACGGCGAAGAAGTTGACGTCGCTGGTTGACATCGTCGTGTGGGTCCTTGATCCGCAAAAATATGCCGATGCTGTCGTGCACGAGGACTATCTGTCTAACCTGGCCGAACATGCCGCGACCACGGTGGTTGTGCTCAATCAGGCCGATCGGCTCGATGAACCTACGTTGACGAATGTGGTGGCTGATGCAAAGCGTCTTATGCGTGAGGACGGACTGGACGTAGACATTATTCCCATGTCGGCCGTGACGGGCCGCGGGCTCGTGAAGCTCTGGAACCGACTGGATGGAATTGTGCAGGAAAAGTCGGCGGCTGACGAGCGGTTGGCTGCAGACATTCGAACGACCGGTCGGAATATTATCGGTGGCATTCATGCCCGCGGAGGCAAGCATCCTTCGCATGCGGTGGAGTCTGACTTCGCTCCGGTGGCGGCTGCACTCGCCCAGGCTGGGGGAGCGGACGTCGTGGCTGAAGCGTCTGCGGGTTCGTACACCAAGCGTGCACGGGAGGCGACGGGCTGGCCTGTCACACGCTGGCTTGCGAAGCGCAAGATCGATCCACTCAAGCGCTTACGCCTCGACGAGGATCGGCCACAGGTGACGGGAGCGGCAGAGTTTGTCACGCCAGCGCTATCTACGGCCGCGCGTGCAAAGGTGCGCTCCTACGTGGATGAATCCACCGTACATATGCCGCGTGAGTGGGCTAGGGATGTCACGGATGAGATGTCCGAGCGCACGGATCGCTTCTTGGCAGACGTCGACCAGGTGGTCGCGCAAACTGATGTGGAGGCGAAACGAAAGCCCGGATGGTGGCTCGTCTTTAACCTGCTCCAGTGGCTTGCGCTCATCGTGGCGCTCGTCGGCGGCGCATGGCTATTGTTGTTGATTTTCGCGGACACTCTGCGACTCCAGCTGGGTGATCCACCTGCGTGGGGTATTTTCCCTGCGCCCACGATCATGCTTGTTGGAGGACTGCTACTGGGATGGCTAATCGCGTTCCTCGGCAGGGTGCTCGCCAGTAGTGGCGCGAATAGGACGCGAGAGCGTGTGCGGCGCAGGCTCATCGACGCGATGAGCGACGATGCTCGAGAATATCTCCTCGAGCCACTAGAGACCGTTCGTAATGAATACGCGCGATTCTTTGACCTCGCGGGATCCCTAACGCGAGCACAGCCGTAACTGGGTCTGTAGCGTCAGCGAAGAAGTCACCGCGAGGAAGCATCGCCCTACCGGGAGCGGCTAGGCTTTCGCCTACCTCGGCGATCATCGAACCGACCTGATCGACGATCGTCGCGTTGGCCCGATCCCCGCTCATCGCGGCGTCCCGACCTGAGCGCATTTCGACGTCCTGATCTGCGATCGTCCCCGAATTTGCGATCGGCCCGATACTTGCGCACGACGCGATCATCGGACTCGCGCGGACCCGTGTCGCGGGAGATATTGAGATTGCGGCCCGACACGCGGGCGTTAGAGATCTTGCGAACCGTATCCCTATCAATTTCACGGTCGATCTCCACGAGAGAGAACGTAGGATAGATATCGATTCGGCCGAGCTGCGAGCCGGTCAATCCGCCTTCGCCAGTAATCGCCCCGACGATCGCACCAGGTGAGACGCCGTCGCGCCGGCCCACCTCCACGCGATACATCATGCCGTCGCCCTCGAACGTACGAGGCTTGTTCTTCTTGCGTCGATCACCGCGATCACTGCGCCGCTCACCACGATCGTCGAACGACACGGTCAAGCGTTCAGGTTCGTCGTCGACCTGCGGGCCGGGATCGCGAACGCCGAGCGCTAGCAATGCGGCAATTAGATCCTCAGGCGAGAGGCCGTTCTCAGCCTGCAGCTGCTCGGTGCGAAACTCGTCGATGACCTCGCGGTAGACCGACAATCGCCCAACCTCATAGCGCTCCTTGGCTTCGGCCACGAGCCTACGTGCACGCAGCCCCGATACTTGCGCTGGGGTTGGAAGCTCGACCTGCTTGAGTTCGACTCCCGTTAACTTCTCGATTCGGCGCAGACGAGACCGTTCCTGGGGCGTAACAAACGTCAGTGACGTGCCTTCGCGTCCCGCGCGACCCGTGCGGCCTATGCGGTGCACGTAGGTCTCAGCCTCACGCGGTACGTCGTAGTTGACGACGAGTCCAATGCGCTCCACGTCAAGACCACGGGCGGCCACATCGGTGGCCACAAGCACGTCGAGCGTGCCGGAACGCAACCGCTCCACAAGTTTCTCGCGGTCGCGTTGCTGGACATCACCGGAAAGGGTCGCGGCGTGAACACCTCGTGTGGTCAGTTCAATTGCCAAGTCTTCAGCCGTCGCTCGGGTGCGCACGAAGACGAGAGCGGCGTCTGCCTCCGTCGTCGCCAAGACACGGGCAAGCGCACCAATCTTGTGTCGAGACGGAACGACTGCGAATGTCTGGGTGATCGTTGCGATCGTCGATGCTGACGGGGTCACCGTCACCTCGACCGGATCCTTCATGTGCGCGTGCGCCACACGCCGGATTTGCTTCGGCATGGTCGCTGAGAATAGCGCGCTGATGCGCTCATCAGGAAGGTCGGAGGCAATTTTCTCGACGTCCTCTGCGAAGCCCATGCGAAGCATTTCGTCGGCCTCGTCGAGCACGAAGTAGCGAACGCCTTCGAGTTTGAGTGCGCCCCGATCGATCAGGTCCATGATGCGCCCAGGTGTTCCGACAACTACCTGCGCACCGTCGCGAATCTTGCCAATCTGGGGCCCGTAGGGCGTTCCGCCGTAGACGGCGACGACTCGTAGTCCCGTCGTCGTGGAAGAAAATTCGTCGATCGCATCGGCCACTTGAACAGCAAGTTCGCGGGTCGGTGCAAGAACGAGAGCTTGAACCTGAAGGAGTTCGGGATCAACGTGCGTGATCATCGGTAGAGCGAAGGCGGCGGTCTTGCCGGTTCCCGTTTGGGCGACACCCACAACGTCGTGGCCCTCGAGCAACGGTGGAATTGCTTCTTTCTGAATCGCGGTGGGGATCTCGTACCCCATGGCGGAAATAGCGGTCAAAATGTTTTCGGGCAGTTTGAGCCCGGAAAAAGTAGTCATCAATACCTTGGTGGTGTGGCGGCACTCGGCCGCGATAGTTAGTAGCGCCCGCGCGCCGCTTAACACATCACAACACAAACGGCATGGGCCCGGCGCCTTGCGCGCCTCAACAAGTCTACTAGCCGTTCTCGACTGACTGAACGAAATCTGGGGTGACATCAAGCACCCGGCGGGTCACCCACACGCCGAACGAGAGAATCGCGACCATGAGACCGATGATGACGACGAAGGCCATGTGCTCGAATGCGTAGGCGGCTGCAAAGAGAATTCCACCCCAAGCAACTAACAGTGCTCCGCCCATGGTGTCGGCCAGCGAGAGTGCGGAGGAGGTCATGCCGTGGCGTTCGGGAGGGGTAATAGCTAGGCCATGGACGGTCAGCGCCGGGTAGACGATGCCGATTCCCATTCCTGCGATCAGCCAGCCAACGAGCGTTACTGCGCCGTGAACCGACGGGAACGCTCCGCCGATCGTTAAGGCCGTGCCCACGAGTTGAATGGCGGTACCGACCACTGGCAAGAGAGCGCGTGCAGATTCAGAGATGACCTTGCCCTGAATCCACGATCCGACTGCCCACGTTATCGATCCCGTGGTCATGACGAGGCCCGCCTGGGTAGGCGACCAGCCGTGAACTTCCTTGAGCATGAGCGGTAAGAAGATTTCGGTAGCGATGAACGCGCCGTTGACGATGCCACGCAGGAGCACAGTTGCCGCAAGGCCAGACAAA
>JBHWRK010000111.1:0-10973 GCA_043426715.1 Trueperella sp.
CCGTGTGTCACTATCTCCCGCGTGATTTTAAAACTCGCGCTGACCGTCTTCGTAGGCGCTCATCATGTCGATGCGCGACTGGTGGCGCGATTCCGGATCAAACTCAGTCTCGATGGAGATGTCCACAAAGCGGGTTGCCTCGTCCATCGTGTGCTGGCGAGCTCCAAGCGCGATGACGTTCGCGTTATTGTGCGAGCGAGCGAGTTCAGCCGTGGACTCGTTCCACACAAGAGCAGCACGCACACCCTTCACCAGGTTCGCAGCCATCTGCTCTCCGTTACCGGATCCGCCGATGACGATGCCGAGCGAACCGTCGTCGTCAACCACTGCCTGGGCGGCAGCGAAGCACACGGGCGGATAGGCGTCCAGGGCGTCATATTCCTTGTAACCGTGGTCCACAACTTCGTGGCCGGCCTTTTCGAGGTGGTCGATCAGGTGTTCTCTCAGTTCAAAACCCGCATGGTCTGCGGCTATATGTATACGCATGTGTCCAGTATATAAGTACTCGAGGTGCGCGGGGAGTGTTCGCGGCAAGCGTCATGGAAGTTTCGGGTTTGGATATAGACGGCTCTACACTTGGACTATGACAAATGACAACACCACACGCGAGATTATTCAGGGGATTAACAACGACGTCCGGCCCCAAGACGACCTGTTCCGTCACGTGAATGGTAAGTGGCTTGATGAGGCTGTCATTCCAGCCGACCAGTCCAACACGGGCGGCTTCATGGATCTTCACTTGCAGGCCGAGCGCGACGTTCGTGACATCCTAGAGGATGTCTCCGCCAAGGTTGCGGAGGATCCTGAGGCGTTCGACGGTACCGAAGAGTTAAAAATTGCGAACCTGTACCGCTCCTTCATGAACGAGAGCCGCGTGAACGGTCTTGGTAACGCGCCACTTCATGACGACTTTGAGCTCATTGAGGAGGCCCGTGACAAGGACGATTTGGAGATTGTCGTAGGCCGGCTCTTCACGACGGGTGTGCCCATGCCGTTCGGCGTTGACGTGGATGCAGACCGTAATAACCCGAGCCAATACATTACGTGGGTTTACCAGTCAGGACTTGGCCTTCCCGATGAGGCGTACTATCGCGAAGATGCGTATGCCGAGTACCGCGAGGAATATTTGAAGTTCATTCCCACTCTCTATTCGTTGGCAACTGACAACGACGACACGGCGGCCAAGGAGGCCGCTAGATCGATCATGGACTTCGAAACGAAGCTCGCCTCCCACCACATGACGGTGGTGGAATCGCGCAATGCGGATAAGACAAATAACGTCATGACCTGGGACGAATTTAAGGCCAAGGCACCTGGCTTCGACTGGGATGCGGCATTCGACGCGATGGACCTGTGGCCGAGCAACGCTCCGACCTTCCTTGTCATGTCTCCTGATGCCCTTGAAGGCTTTGGTGACGAGTGGCAAGCGGCCGATCTCGAGCAACTGAAGACGTACCTTCGGTGGAAGGTCATTTTGGCGCGCGCACCCTACTTGAGCGAAGATATCGTCCGAACGAACTTCAACTTCTACGGCAAGGTGCTCTCTGGAACCGAAGAGATGCGCGACCGCTGGAAGCGCGGCGTCTCGCTCGTGAATTCCGTGCTCGGTGAGGCCGTTGGCAAAATCTACGTGGAAAAGCACTTCCCACCGGATCACAAAGCAAAGATGATGCAGCTCGTCGAAGATCTCATCGCGGCCTACGATGACTCGATCCGTAACTTGGATTGGATGACCGCCGATACGAAGGACAAGGCGCTCGCCAAACTCGGCACGACAGTCACGAAGATCGGTTACCCAGACAAGTGGCGCGACTACTCCAAGCTCATCGTGACCGACGAGCTTATGCAGAACGTCCGTGACGCGGAGCGGTTCGAGCACCAGCGCGCGATCAATAAGCTTGGCACCGAGGTGGATCGCACGGAGTGGTACATGAATCCGCAGACGGTGAATGCTTATTACAACCCCGTGGCCAACGAAATCGCTTTCCCTGCGGCGATTTTACAACCCCCGTTCTTTGACGCGGACACCGACGCCGCCTACAACTACGGCGGAATTGGCGCCGTGATCGGCCACGAGATCGGCCACGGTTTTGACGACCAGGGCTCGAAATACGACGGCGAGGGGCGACTAAACAATTGGTGGACGGATGAGGACCGCACCGAGTTTGAAAAGCGGACCAAGTCTCTGGTCGGTCAGTATGAGCAGTACACCCCGGACCAGCTTGGCGAGTCCGAACACCACGTGAACGGCGAGTTCACGCTCGGTGAGAATATCGGTGATCTGGGAGGCCTCTCAATTGCTCTCAAGGCATACGACATCGCGATGAGGCGCGAGGGTCACGACGGCGCCCACGGCGCCCCCGACATCGAGGGCTACACCGGTATCCAGCGCGTGTTCCTTAACTGGGCGCGAATCTGGAAAACGAAGCGCCGTGACGAGCTGGTCATCCAGTACCTCGCGACGGACCCGCACTCCCCTGCTGAGTTCAGGTGCAACGGCGTGGTGAAGAACGTGGACGCGTTTGCTGAAGCGTTCGACGTCCAGGAAGGAGACGAGCTTTGGCTCGCCCCCGAGGAGCGCGTGCGCATCTGGTAATTACGTCATTGGAGATTCACGCGTGAATTCGCGCTCTTGACGAATACCCGGGAAGGCCCGTGACCGCAAAGTCACGGGCCTTTCGCTCATCGTGTGAACGCGCCCAGTCATTCCGAGCCAGCTTCTCATTTCGATACTTTCGTGCTGTAGTCTATTTCGGATCGAATACCTCAGATCCATTAGTCGGAAGGAAACCGCCGTGGCAACTGGACTCATCGCGCTTTTGGATGACATCGCGGCGCTCGCTCGCGTTGCCGCCGCCTCACTCGACGATGTGGCAGCCGGCGCTGCAAAGGCAGGCTCGAAGGCAATCGGCGTCGTCATCGACGATACGGCCGTCACTCCTCAATACGTCGATGGCCTTATGCCCTCGCGAGAGCTTCCGATCATCAAACGTATCTTCTTCGGATCGCTTCGCAACAAGCTCCTGTTTATCCTTCCCGCAGCACTCTTGCTATCGGAATTCATCCCCTGGTTGCTCACGCCTTTGCTCATGCTCGGCGGTACGTACCTTGCCTACGAGGGCGCTCATAAGATCATCGAGAAACTGCGTCGCGGCACGGACACGAAAAAGGATGCGCCGGCAGCGGCAAAGGGCGTTGACGCTGAGGATAAGATTGTTCGCGAAGCTACCACCACCGACTTCATTCTCTCTACCGAGATCATGGTCATCGCTCTTGACGAGGTCGCCGATCAAGAGTTTTGGCTACGCGCAATCATCCTCGTGCTTGTCGCTATCGGCATCACCGCACTTGTCTACGGCACCGTCGCTATCCTCGTCAAGATGGACGACGCCGGCGTGTGGATGGCGAAGCGCGACAACCCGGCGGTCCAAAAGCTCGGTCACGGTCTCTTCCGAGCAATGCCGAAGGTGATGAGCGCAATCACAGCTATTGGTACGGTCGCCATGTTGTGGGTGGGAGGCCATATCGTGCTTGTTGGACTCGAAGAAATCCTCTGGTCCGCTCCGTACGACCTCGGTCACGCGATCACCACGGCTATCGCCGGCACCGGCGGCTTGCTCGCGTGGCTCGTCGACACCCTGTATTCCATGTCGTTTGGCCTGCTGTGGGGCGCGATCGTAGTAGGTATCGTCGCTCTGCTACCCATTGACCACGGCCAGGATGAAGACGTGAAGTTTGTGACTGACGACGACGGGGTGGTTCGTATTCGCCTTCGCTCCGGCCAGGTATTTGCTCCGTCTGTCGAAACGCCACCACAAATCACGGACGGCCCTGCACCGTTCTCACCTGATCTGCGCGGCAACCCTGACGCACCCGAATAACCTTCCGGAATTCGCCAATACTCGAACTCGGAGCAAAAAATGGCGCACCTGATATGTCTCAGGTGCGCCATTTTTTGTTCAGTTAGTTAAAGATCGGGCCTACGTCTCGCGAGCGCTTGAGCTCGAAAAAGCCCTTGGTCTGTGCGAGTGCCAAAGTGCCATCCCATGCCTTAGCGGCATCATCACCTTGTGGTGCGGGCGACATGACGGGACCGAAGAACGCCGTTCCTGCGGCCTCGATAATGGGGACTCCAACGTCGTCACCAACCAGATCGAGGGCACGCTGGGTCGATGCAGCAGCAGCTTCGTCGAACTCGCCTGCCGCAGCGCGCTCAAGGAGGCCTGCGTCCAAGCCCACAGCTTCGAGCGCAGTGACGATTACGTCGTCGTTCTTTTCCTCCTCGTTGTCATGGATGCGGGTGCCGAGCTCGGTGTAGAAATCGCCGAGCTTCTCGGGTGCGGTTTGCGAAACGGCGGTGGCGATGCGCCCAAAGTTCTGCAACTCGTTGATGTGCTCGCGATAGTCCTCGGGCAGGTCACGGTCACGATTGAGTTCGAACAGGGAGAAGGGTTGCCAGGTGACGTCAAGATCGCGTAGCTCAGAGACTTCATCGACCCAGCGCGACGTAATCCACGTCCACGGACAAGCAGGATCAAACCAGAAATTCACTTTTTCACTCATAGGTCCATTCTTGCCCATTGACCGCACTGAGGCTACGAAAGTCGCTACGCCCCTCGCGAAGACAGATCCGTGGGTTTGACGCCCATCGTGTACTACGACGTCGACGCTATGGAGATCTCGTACGCCTTACGCGCCGTCCTAGCAACCCAACTACTCAGGTACGCTCGCGAACGCGAAGTTTGTAAGTCCGACGGTGACGCGCGATGAGAAGGTCCTCCTCGCTTTTCGCAATTTAACCCTGAGTTCTTGGAACAAAGCGGCAATCGAGTCCGTTCGCAGTTGCCACGTGCCTTGGCCGCCGCGGGAGCGCTTTCGCCAAAGAACTAACGTGTCAACGCACACGAAGGGCGTGGCATTCTCACAACCAACTTGGCGGAAGGGTGCGCACTGAAGGCTCGGCTGCTCGTCGAACTTGGGGTTCCTGTTCGCATTTTGACACACGATGATGGGGCACGTCTTTGCCTGACCAACCATCTCGGTAGAGGCGTAAACTCATGCGGGTACACGCGTGGACTTCTTGACTGAGTCCGCGCTCCCACTGACCATAACGGCATTGAAAGGACACCATGCCCGGAGAGAATCTCACACGCGCCGAAGCTGCAGAACGCGCAAACCTAATTGCAACGAACGCCTATCGGGTTGAGCTCGACGTCACGGGCACGGAACATTTCCGCTCCCAGACCACCGTCACGTTCACCGCCGAACCTGGCTCGAGCACGTTCATTGACCTCATCGCGAATTCGGTGGAGAAGATCGTTCTCAACGGCGAAGAGCTGCCCGCCGCTAGCTACGAGGATTCTCGGATTCCTCTTCCGAACCTGAAGGCCGAGAACGAGCTCTACGTTGACGCAACCTGCCCGTTCTCTCACACGGGCGAAGGGCTACACCGCGCGGTTGATCCAGCCGATGGTGAGGTCTACCTTTACTCCCAATTCGAGGTTCCGGACGCCCGTCGCGTCTACGCCGTGTTCGAGCAACCGGACCTCAAGGCCGAGTTCACCTTCGTCGTCGACGCTCCCGAAAAGTGGAACGTCTTCTCCGTCTCCCCCACGCCTGAGCCGAGTCCCTTACGCGAGGGCGTTGCACGCTGGGAGTTCACGCCAACCGAACGCATCTCTTCTTATCTGACCTGCGTCGTCGCTGGTCCGTATCGCGGCGTGACCGGAAGTTACACGTCCACCGACGGACGTGAGATTCCGATGGGCGTCTACGCCCGCGCCTCGCTCGAAGATTTCCTCGACGGCCATGAGATCATCGACATTACGATCGCCGGCATGGAGGTTTTCGAAAACGAATTCGACGTTCCGTACCCGTTTCGCAAATATGATCAAATCTTCGTGCCTGAGTTCAACGCCGGCGCGATGGAGCACCCCGGCTGCGTGACGATCCTCGACGACTACGTCTTCCGTTCCCGCCCCACCGAAGCCCTCGTCGAACGGCGCGCGATCACTGTCCTACACGAGCTCGCGCACATGTGGTTCGGTGATCTGGTCACGATGAAGTGGTGGGACGACCTCTGGCTCAATGAATCCTTCGCAGAGTTCATGAGCCACGTGGCCACCGCGAAGGCCACCCGCTGGACCGACGCGTGGGTCACGTTCAACGCCTCCGAAAAGGTGTGGGCACAAACCCAGGACCAACTCCCATCCACCCACCCAATCGCGGCTGACATCGTGGATCTCGAAGCCGTCATGGTCAACTTCGATGGCATCACTTACGGAAAGGGCGCGGCCGTCTTCCAACAGCTTGTGGCGTACGTCGGCTACGACGAGTTCATGAGCGGCGTCTCCGCGTACCTTAAGAAGAAGGCCTGGGGCAACGCCACACTCAGCGACTTGCTCGGCGAACTCGAAATAGCCTCCGGCCGCGACCTCAAGGAGTGGTCACAGCTCTGGCTCGAGGAGGCAGGGATCAACACGTTACGTCCCGAATTCGAGGTCGACGACGTCGGAGCCATCTGCAACTTTGTGGTTCGTCAGTCCTGTGACCAGCACGCATCCCTACGCACGCACCGCCTTGGCATTGGAGGCTATTCGCTGATCGGCGGCTCGTTCGTGCGCGTCTTCTACGAAGAGGCCGACATTGACGGCGAAGAAACAGCGATTGGTGAGCTTGACGGCGTCGTCCGCCCAGATCTCATACTCCTCAACGATGGTGACCTCGCGTATACGAAGGTGCGCCTCGATCCAGAATCCGCGGCGGCCGCGCGTGAAAACATCAACGCGTTCGCTGACCGCCTGCCGCGCACGCTCGTGCTCGCAAACCTGTGGGATATGTGCCGCGACGCTGAACTTTCGGCCACCGACTACGTCGACATCGCGCTGCGTGCTCTCGAAACCGAGGATCACGGTACTGTTCTGCGCTATCTGCTTCACCAGCTAGAGACTGCGCGGGATCTATACAGCGCACCGAGCAACCGCGACGCTCTGAAGGAACGAGTGGCTGACAAGCTGTTCGAGATCCTCGAAGGCACCGAATCCGGCTCGGATCGTCAGCTCCAGATCGCGATGACGGCCGTGACGTCCGCAATCACCGAGGACCAGCTCGATCATATTGCCGGTTGGCTTGAGGGTAAGGACGTGCCCGAGGGGTTGGCTGTGGATGCGAACTTCCGATGGGTTATTTTGCGGGCCCTCGCGGCGTGCGGTCGCGTCGACGAACCGACGATTGAGGCTGAGCTCGCCGAACGTGACAATACGGCGTCCGGCGCTGCCGGCGCGGCACGGGCTCGCGCGTCGATGTCCGACGCGGACGCAAAGGAGCGCGCGTGGTCGGACATCACGAGCGGCAAGGTCTCGAACACGGTGCAACGCTCACTCGCAATGGGATTCTCCGCTGGAAACCCCAAGTTGTTGGTGCGCTACGTGGACCGCTACTTCGGCGAGCTCATCAACCAGTGGGACAACCGCACGCTGGAGTTCTCACAGAACTTCGCCCAGCACGTGTACCCCATGCCGCTCGTAGGGCTTGACGTTGAGGCGGATCTCGTCGCTCGCACGCGCGCGTGGTTGGCTGAGACGGACGCTGCACCCGCCCTCAAGCGCCTCGTTTTAGAGCGACTCGCGGATGCCGAGCGCGCGGTTCACGCCCAGGAGCGCGACGCACAGGACTAGTGCAGGCACCGTAGCGAAAATTCGCCCACAGGGCAGGAAAAGCCGATTTTTGGCGCTGCCCTGTGGGTTTCGCTTCCGCGCGTGCCCAAGATTCCTACACTCAGGATATGACTGAAAAGAACCGGCCCGACTGGGCAAACACATCCGACCTACTGCGCGAGTATTACGACACCGAGTGGGGATTCGTGGTGTCTGATACCTACGGCATTTACGAACGCATCGTGCTCGAAGGTTTCCAATCCGGCCTGTCGTGGGAGACGGTGCTCAAGAAACGTCCCGCCTTTCGAGAGGCATTCGACGGCTTCGATCCCGCGAAGGTCGCGGAGTATGGGGACGACGACGTGGCCCGCCTACTCGACAATCCTGCAATTATTCGGAACGAGCAAAAAATCCGAGCGGCAATCACGAATGCGAAAGCAACAGTGGAGCTCAACAAGACTGGGGTGGATTTAGCCAGTCTTGTTTGGTCGTTTGCGCCCGAGGATCCAATCGGAGATGGCCCGGATGCAGGTCAGTCCGCGGAGTCGGCAGCGCTCGCCAAAGAACTCAAGCGGCACGGGTTCACGTTCGTTGGCCCGGTCACGATGTTCGCGCTCATGCAGGCGATCGGCATGTACGAGCACAGGCTCTAAAGATTGACGTCCCTAGGCATGCGCTGACCGAGTTGGGCACTCACTTCCTCGGCGTTTTCACCCAAAATAAGTTGGACGCCATCCTTTTGAATCACCACACCATGAGCTCCGAGGTTTCTAATGGCCTGCGCATCGATAAACTCTCGGGCATACACCCCCACGCGAACGCGCGTCAACGCGCCTTCGACTGTGCGGATATTCTCCTGACCGCCAAGCGCGGTAAGGAGATCCTCGATGTCCATCAAAACCTTTCCGAGATGATCTGGTGAAAGTAGAAACGTTCTTCCAGCCTAGTCTTCGTCCTTATCAATTTCAGCGTTCAAGGCGGTCACGAGCGAGACGAAGCGTGGATTCTTCACAAGATCCTCCACGAGAACAACCTGCTCGGTGCCATCAGCTAGCGGGATACGCCAGTTCGGATACTCCAGATGCGTGCCCGGTTGGTTCTGCGCTCGGCGCTCCCCGACCGCGTTAACAAGCGAGACTTGGATCATCTTGGCGGGAGTGCGAGCAACGAACTGGTGAAGTGCCTCCACGATCTCACGTTCAGACGGATCCTCGCCAACAAGGCCGTGCTCGCGCAGGCGATGCAGTACTCGATCGCGTTCCTCGCGAGCTTCAGCATGCACCTGCTCAACAGGCTTGACGAGAACACCCAATCTTTCGCGTAGGTCCACGTGTTCGCCCGCCAAGTAGCCGGCAGCCGGTGGCAGGTCATGGGTGTCGACGGAAACCATCGCATCAGATCGGAACTGCTCAGGGTGAATCGGCCACCCGGCGTCGTCTTTCTCAAACCACAACACGGACGTGCCGAAGATTCCGCGCTCGCTCAGGTACTCACGCACCCAGGGCTCGACCGTGCCCAAATCTTCGCCAACCACCACTACACCGGCCCTGTGAGCTTCGAGCAGAAGCACACCCACCATGGCTTCGTGATTAAAACGGACGTAAGTTCCCTCCGTGGGTGCCATGCCTTCCGGAATCCACCACAGACGGAACAGGCCCATAATGTGGTCCACGCGAAGAAGTCCGGCGTGGCGCATGACCGTACGAGCCATGTCGCGAAGCGGTGCGTAGTCCAACTCTTCAAGGGTATCTGGCCGCCATGGCGGCTGACTCCAGTTCTGTCCCTGTTGGTTGTACATGTCCGGTGGTGCGCCGACTCCGATGCCTTGCGCGAAGGCATCGGGAAGCATCCATACGTCTGCACCCTGCGGGTGGGTGCCCACGGCAAGATCGTGGGAAATGCCGATGCGCATGCCAGCCATCTTCGAAACGTGCTGGGCTCTGCGAAGCTGATCATCCATGATCCATTGCAGCCACGCCCAGAAGTCAACGCGGTCCTGAAGTTCACGGCGCTCACGCGCTACGTAGGGTGAGTCGACATCGCGCAGTTGCGGCGGTAGGTCTATGCCGTGCTTTTCAACCAGCGCGCACCACAGCGCAAAGTCCTCGAGACCCTCGCCCTCCATCTCACGGAAACGATCAAAATCTCGCTGACGCAGTTGTGACCGGCCCGAGGCGTAAATAACTTCGAGAGCTTCGCGCTTGGCCTTCCATGCAGAATCGCGATCGATCGGATGATTTTCGAGCGACATCTTCTTGACATTTTCACCCGCCCACGTCACCAGCGAGCGTTGGGGGCCAGACATATACGCAACTTCGCGGATATCCTCCGGACGAATGTACATCGGATTGAAGAATCGACGCGTCACTGGCAGGTAGGGAGACGGAGACACAGGCTCAATCGGCTCGCCGGCATGAAGCGGGTTGACGAGGAGGAAGTCGGCTCCCATGTCACCAAACAGCGATACCATTTCTGCAAGATCTGCCGTATCGCCGATCCCCCACGACTCTTTCGAACGGGTGGAATAGAGCTGAGCCATCATGCCCCACACTCGGCCTGAGAGCTTGTCGTCCACATTGAGTCGAGTCGGAGTGACAATCAACGTCGCCTCTTCTTCGCTCGTCTCGCCAGCACGCTCAATGCGCGCACGTAGCTTGTGGTATCCGAGCGGCATGCCCTCTGGCACGACGAACGACGCCTGACCGACGAGCGTCCCGTCGATCACGCGAGGCTCGGTAAAGTCCTCGATTTGTCGCGTGCCGAACCTGCCGTCGTCAGTCACAACATCAACGGAGACCTTGGTGCCGTGCGGAATGTGGACCTCGAAGGGTGTTTCGCGGTCATCTCGTGCTACCGTGCACGCAGGGAGAACCTTTCGCCACGGGCACTCGGAACGCATTTGCAGCTCATGTTGGATTGTTTCATTCGTGGAGGCGTCTACGCCCATAGCGCGAAGCACCGCGATGAGGGTGGCATTTGAGACCTCGTTATAGTTCCCGTCGAAGTCCCAAAAGTCTGTGGCTACGCCGTAACTATCGGCTAACGCCTTGATGAGGTCCCGACTTACCTCGCCATGCATCATCGCATCTCCTTTAGAAAGTACCTGCCCTATAGTGTGCCAGACCTCAACTTTCTTTTGAAACTCATTGCATGAGTTTGCAAGGATTAATGGCCGCCGAGAGGACTAAGATGGTGCAACGAGAATGTCGCCAACCTCGAAAGCCGTAACGATGTCGTACTTACCCGTGCCCAGCACTTCCAATGAACCGCTCTCCTCTGTGCTTTCCACACTCAGAATGAGAGAACGGGAACCGGGTT
>JBHWRK010000112.1:0-6170 GCA_043426715.1 Trueperella sp.
AGACTAGGCTCTTCACATCACGCAAGGTTCACTCATGTGATCGACGCTAAGCAAAAGCATGTTGGCGAACCCTTGGCATTTACTTGGAAAGCCCACCACGGTTGCCTAACCAGTTTCACATCGGACGTGGAGACGCGTCGGGTATCGTGCACATGCTCAAGGTGCACCCAAATACTCGGATTCCACGATGCACCATTTCTGGGTGAGCGAAAGTGGCATTCACCTCGAAGAAGTGAATGCCACTTGGTTCAGCCTCAATCTGCTCGCGACTTCAGAACGCCACTTATATCCTGATCGGCCAGTCAGTTACGCGTTGAGCTCCTCGATGAGTAACTCTGCAATCTGGATTGTGTTGAGAGCGGCACCCTTGCGCAGGTTGTCGCCAACCACGAAGAAGCTCAGTCCCTTCTTCTCGTCTGCGGCAGCGTAATTCTGGCGAACGCGCCCAACAAAGCATGCATCCTTGCCAGCACCTTCAAGCGGCGATGGAATCTCCGTGTACTCAACACCCGGAGCATTCTTGAGCAGCTCAATCGCGCGAACCACGGAGATTTCATTGTCAAACTCGGCAGAGACAGCCATCGAGTGGCCAGAGAACACCGGAACGCGCACACACGTGCCCGCCACGCGCAACTCCGGAATTTCGAGAATCTTGCGCGATTCGTCGCGGAGCTTCTGCTCTTCGTCGGTCTCAAACGTACCGTCGTCCGCGAAGTTTCCAGCCTGAGCCACAACATTGAACGCGATTGGCTTGATGTACGGCGCCGGGTCGGCGGTGTGTTCGACGGCCTCACCGTCAACGGCTAGACCCTTCACGGACTCGCCCTTCGCCATCAACTCGGCGGTCTGATCGTATAAAGCTTCCGTGCCAGCAAGACCAGAACCAGAGACAGCCTGGTACGAAGAGACGACCATCTTCGTCAAGCCCGCTTCCTTGTCCAGCACCTTCACGACCGGCATGATCGCCATTGTCGTGCAGTTCGGGTTGGAAATAATGCCCTTAGGGCGGTTCTTCAACGCGTGCGGATTCACTTCGGACACGACCAGCGGAACGTCTGGATCCTTGCGCCACGCGGACGAATTGTCCACCACAACGGCGCCAGCTTCCACGAACTTCGGCGCGTACTCCAGCGACGTCGCGCCGCCAGCTGAGAACAGCGCAATGTCGATTCCCGAGTAGTCCGCCTTCGCCACGTCTTCGACCACAACGGTCTCGCCGTTGAACTCTAGCTCTGTACCGGCCGACCGATGCGAGGAGAAGAACCGCACCTTATCAACCGCAACGCCACGCTTTTCGAGCAGGTCGCGTATAACTTCGCCAACCTGACCGGTGGCTCCAACAAGTGCGAGGGTTGTCATCGTCCAGTACCTCCGTAAACGATTGCTTCTTCTTCACCATCAAGGTCGAATGCCTTGTGAACGGCGCGGACGGCATCAGCTACGTCGTCCGTATCCAAAACGGCGGAGATGCGAATCTCCGACGTCGAAATCATGTCGATATTGATACCCGCCTCGGCGAGCGATGCAAAGAACTTCGCGGTCACGCCCGGATGAGAACGCATGCCGGTTCCGATCAGGGACAGGATTCCAACCCCGCCGTCCTGAATGATCTTGCCGAAACCAAGCTCGTCCTGTTTCTGCTCGAGCGCGCGGAACGTACGCTTGACATCTGTGATGGGCAGCGTGAACGAGATGTTCGCGGCGCCCTTCTTTCCAAGCGGCACGTTCTGAACGATCATGTCGATCGATGAGCCAGCATCCGCCACCGTCTGGAAGATGCGAGCGGCTGTACCCGGCTTATCAGGCACTCCCGTCACGGTGATCTTGGCTTGCGAGGTGTCGTGGCTGATGCCGGAAATAATGGGGGCTTCGTTGTCGCCTTCCCAACGGCTACGGGCGGATTCGTTCACGATCCACGTCCCTTCCTTGTTTGAAAACGATGAGCGCACGTGCAGGGGCACGTCGTAGCGGCGAGCGTATTCAACCGCGCGCAGGTGCAAAATCTTGGTGCCGTGTGCAGCCATCTCGAGAGTCTCTTCGTAGGTGAGCGCCGTGATCTTACGAGCAGCAGGAGCCACTCGCGGATCCGCGGTAAACACGCCATCAACATCCGAGTAGATCTCGCACACATCGGCGCGCAGAGCGGCGGCAAACGCAACTGCTGTCGTGTCCGAGCCGCCGCGTCCGAGGGTCGTCACATCGTTCTCGCGATTGACACCTTGGAAACCAGCGATGATGGCGATGCCGCCTTCCTGGACTGTTCGAGCGATCCGTTCGGGAACGACGCCGACGATCGACGCCTCCCCATAGGACGTGTCTGTGTGGAGGCCGGCCTGCTGACCGGTGAAGGCGCGGGCGGGAACTCCGAGGTCGGTGACTGCCATGGCAAGTAGTGCCATGGAAATCCGCTCGCCTGCGGTGAGCAGGATGTCCATTTCGCGAGCGGAGGGATCTTCGGTGACAGATGCAGCGAGGTCGATGAGATCGTCAGTGGTATCTCCCATGGCGGAGACGACGGCGACGACCTTATTGCCCGCATTGTGCGTGTCAACGATGCGGCGCGCTACGCGCTTGATGCCGTCGGCATCGGCGACGGATGAGCCGCCGAACTTTTGCACGATGAGTGACACTTGAACTCCTTGTAGTACGTGACTTTCATCGTAGTTGAGCGACGATCAGCGAAACAAAGCTTCTCATGTGCTGGGCGTGTGAATCCGCTGACGTCCTTCAATCGCGCGGGAAATCGTGACCTCATCTGCGTATTCGAGGTCGCCGCCCACGGGCAGCCCCGAGGCTAGACGCGAGACGATAACGTTCATGTGCGACAGGTTGAGCGAAAGATACGTTGCCGTGGCTTCACCTTCGACATTGGGATCCATCGCCAGGATGACTTCTTGAACTTCTCCGTTGCTGAGTCGCGAAAAAAGTTCACGGATGCGCAAGTCTTCCGGTCCCACTCCTCCGATCGGGTCAATCGCTCCTCCGAGAACATGGTACTTGCCACGGTACTCGCGCGAGCGTTCGATAGCCACGATGTCTTTGGCTTCTTCGACCACGCAGATGATTGCGTCGAGGCGGCGCGGGTCGGCGCAGATTCGGCACAGGTCTTCTTCAGACACGTTACCGCAGACCTCACAGAACTTAACCTTGGATTTCACGGATTCAAGCGCGTCAACGAGGGCCTCGACCTCAGCGTCTTCCGCTTCGAGAAGGTAAAACGCGATGCGCTGGGCGCTCTTCGGGCCAATGCCTGGCAGTCTCCCAAGTTCGTCGATGAGCGCCTGTACCGCGCCGTCATACACGCCGATCATGAATCCTCCGTCCGCTCCTCGATCACCTTAGCGTCGAATCGCTCAAGCACCACTTGTAGACCCACCACAGGGGACTGTGAGATTTCCGGGTCGTCGACCGAGGCGCCCTCCCATTCGGAGTTGTCGTCGTCAACGAAGTCGTCTTCATCATCAGGATCAACGACGACGGTATGAGCCGTATCCGTGTCCGGTTCCGGTGGCGCCCACGACCCCCTAACTGTGTGCTCGAACGGGTCCTCCATCGGAGGAGGCATGGGGAAATCCTCAAAGTCGCTGTCTGGGGACTCAACGCTCGGAACAGACGGTCCTAAGTCAGGGGGCGGACTCGCCTGAGGACTTGGGCGGGAGGCGGGACGTGGGCCAGAAGCGCGAGATGGGCTCGTGGAGTATGGCGCTGGCTCAGGCGACTCACCAGACGCATGTGAGAGCCGTGAGTCAGCGAACGAACCAGATTCAGCCGTCGGAGCCGAATCGGGGAATACCGCGCAGGCATCTGCCTCCATCATGGCGCTGCGGTGATCATAGGGTTCATCTTCGCGCGCTGGCTCGGCAAAGCTCAGCTCCTCGTCGATCACGTCACCAGCCGGGATTGCCTGAGGCGAGACATTTGGCAGGCTCGATAGCGATGCCGTTGGTGCACTTGACGGTGTAGCCAAGGGTGGCTCCGTCGGCATCTGCGCTGGCGGCGGGCCGGAGACGTACTGCGCCGCGGATCCGTCGCCAACGTTCGTCGTTGGCTCCGACTGCTGGGTAGAGGCAAGGTGTTGGTCTGGAGTTGACCCCTGGGCGATGTTGTCTTGCGAAGAGGTTCGTTGCTCAGCAGAATGTTGGACAGGCGTGGGCGCTGTGGGCTGTGGTGCCGCGCCCTGCGCGGCCTTAGCTTTTGGGGCTGCAGGTTCGCCTCCCGCCCTGCCTTCCACTCGAAGATTGAAACCGAACTTCGCACTCAGTAACTGGGCGACTTCACGAGCACCACGAGCTGTGAACGCGTTGGCGACGCCCGGTTGATCGAAGCCCACGATAAGCACGCCGTCGTCAACTGCGACTGGCCCGTTTGCCGCGTCGAGTTGCGCAAGCGCGATGCGAGACAGCCCTTGGTCAGTTGCGATGGCGTCCCAATTCTCAACAATCTGATCGAGTGGCCCGTCGCCGGGTGCGGCGGCTACTGGCTCTTCGGAAGTGGGAGCCTGGAAATCAGGAGTCTGGGTGGATACCTGCGGTTGAGCCGCCTGTTGCGGCGCTTGTTGCACCTTTGATTCCGGTTGCTGGTCAGGACTTGGTTCACTCTGCTCGACCTGCGGGGCGGCGTCGTGTTCGGCCTGCGGGTCAAGCTGGCCTTCTGCCTGACGTTCACGCGGACGCTCGGAGTGGCTATCGGACGCGCGCTCCGGCTCGGACATCTGCGGTATCGAAGGCATGGGCCGACTTCGCGGATCCACCGTGGATTCAGAACGCTTCGAGCTCCCACCGCCCATAGAGGACCGTGGTTGAGCTTTTTGGTACTTGGCCAAATTCTCCGCCACTTCGGGTGAGGGGCGTTCAGGTTCGCGCTCTTCCGGCCGCACACCAGCAGCTTCCGTGCGGGCCACGACCAATCGAGCACACAACAGTTCAAGCTGCAGGCGTGGAGCCGTGGCACCCGCCATGTCCGTGAGAGCTTCGCTGGTCAGGTCCGCCGACTGTGACGCTCGCTGGGCGCCGAGCTTAGTGGCTTGCTCGACCATGCGCCCGTACTGGTCCTCGGGAACGGAGACGAAGACGTCCTTCGCCTGGTCGCCTGCCAACGAAATGATCACCAAGTCGCGCAATCGCTGGAGCAAATCCTCCACGAACCGCCTCGGGTCATGCCCTGACTTCACTACAGAATCCACGACCCCAAACAACGCCGCACCATCTCGCTCGGCAATGGCCTCAACGGCGTCGTCGAGTAAGGTCGCCGACGTATAGCCGAGCAGAGCTACCGCGCGTTCGTAGTCAAGGACGTCCCCTTCGGAGCCGCCGATGATCTGATCGAGTACGGAGAGCGTATCGCGCACCGAGCCCGTCCCCGCCCGCACTACCAGCGAGAGCAAGTCGTGGCCGGCAGTCACGCCTTCGGCCTCTGTGAGTTGGGCAAGATACTTCTCGAGTTCGAGAGGAGGTACGAGACGGAAGGGATAGTGGTGCGTGCGAGAGCGGATCGTGTCAATAACCTTCTCAGGCTCCGTCGTCGCAAATATAAATTTCACGTGCTCCGGCGGCTCTTCCACCAGCTTGAGTAAAGCGTTAAAGCCCTGGTTCGTCACCATGTGGGCCTCGTCGATGATAAAGATCTTGTACCGATCTCGCACCGGCGCAAAGCCTGCCTGCTCGCGGAGCTCCCGGGCGTTATCCACACCACCATGTGATGCCGCGTCCATCTCCACCACGTCGAGCGAACCGGAACGGTCCCGCGCCAGCTCGATGCATGAGGCGCACTTTCCACAAGGTGTGGCAGTCGGATACTCCACGCAGTTCAGGGCACGCGCCAGGATACGCGCGGAGGTCGTTTTGCCACAGCCTCGCGGACCCGAGAACAGGTACGCATGGGTGGTGCGGCCCGCCTCCAAAGCAGCCATAAGTGGCTGGACAACGTGATCTTGGCCGATCACTTCTTGGAATTTTTCGGGCCGATAACGACGATACAGTGCAATACTCACGCCCCTAGTGTACGCAATCAAGTCCGACACTTTTCTGGCAATGCACAAGCATTGTCCAGCGGCGTTAAGAAGAGCCACATGCGGTGAAGTGGTCTGAATGTTCGGTGTACCTCACGGCCACCAGAGACGGTTTAGAACGACCTTCTTATTAGTCAGAGGTCTGTGCAATTTAGGGGAAGAA
>JBHWRK010000113.1:0-5928 GCA_043426715.1 Trueperella sp.
GTTCTCGACGCCGAGGCGGGCGGCGAACTGCTTGTAGGACCATGCCATGTAGCCCAAGACGATCGGCACGAAGATCACGGCTGCGATGAGCATGACCGAATGGGTCGGGCCCGTGGCAGATGCCTGCTGCAGCGTGAGGTGGTAGGCCGGGTCGATCGAGGACTTCATTGCGTTCGGCCAGAAGGTCGTGAAGACCCAGATCACAGCGAAGGCGACGCCACCGAAGGACATGAAGAACGCGGGGAGATCCCGGTTCTGCTGAGCCATCAGCGTGGAGCCAATGAGCATCACAGCTGCGATGAGCAAGGGGACCCAACCGATCGCGTTCTCCGAGTAGGCGAGCTGACCCCAGATCGCCCAGACGGCCGTGATGGCCGTGGACGCGAGGGAGAGCTTCTTCGCCAGATCGAATGCACGCTTGTGGTAGTCACCCTTCGTCTTGATCGCCAACCACAGCGCGCCATGCGTGAGGAAGAGGGCGAGGAAGACGATGCCTGCCAGGATCGTGAACGGCGTGAACAGAGAGACCAATCCTCCCGTGAGGAAGTGCTGATCGCCTGCCACGAGTGCGGCGTCGACGCCGGCGGGATCGGCCGGGATGAACTCGCCGCCACCGCGCTGGGCGTAGTGACCAACCTGAATCTCGGTGCCCTGAACAAGGTTTCCGAATGCCACGCCCCAGACGAGGGTGACGAGCCAGGCGACAGTCGTGTGGAGGGTATCCCACAGCTTGCGCCAGCCGTCGGAGTTGATCTTGCCGCGCCACTCAAGTGCCGAAATTCGGACGATGAGGAAGACGAGGATCAAGATGAGAGCCATGTACATGCCCGAGAACATCGTGGCGTACCACTCGGGGAACGCTGCGAAGGTTGCGCCACCGGCGGTCAGGAGGAAGACCTCGTTACCGTCCCAGTGGGGGCCGATGGTGTTGAGCGTCAGACGACGTTCCTTTTCGTTCTTCGGAACGATCTTCAGGAGCATACCGACGCCGAAGCCGAAGCCTTCAAGCGTGAGGTATCCGATCCAGAGGACCGCGATGAGGACGAACCAAATAATTTGCAGTGCTGAAAGATCCACAGTTCCTCCTAGTAAGCGAAGCTAAGCTTCGTGTCTTCCGTGACGTCTGCGGAGTGGGCTTCCTCCAGCAGGAGCTTGTCTGCCGGGTTAATGCCTTCACGGACGTAACGAACGATGAGTCGGAACCAGACGATGCCCAACGCGAGGTAGAGCAGCGTGAATGTGACCACCGAAATGAGAACTTCTGCGGATAGGACGTTTTGAGACACGCCGTTTTCCGTCAAGAGATGCATCATCTCGCTGGCCGTCAGATCGCCTTCGCGCTCGAAGTTCGGGTATACGACCCATGGCTGACGACCCATCTCCGTGAGGATCCAGCCGAACGAGGACGCGATGAACGGGAAGGGGATCGTCCAGACGAAGACCTTGGCGATCAGATCGCTATTGATCAGCTTGTCCTTACGTAGCAAGAACAAGCCCAAGATACTCAGTCCTAGTGAGGTGAATCCGAGGCTCATCATGATGCGGAACGAGTAGAAGGCAATGAACGGATTCGGCATGTAGTCGACGTTGTCGCCGTACACCTCATTAAACCGCTCGTCGAAGTTTGCCTGTACTTCCTCGACGCCCATGAGGTAGGAATCCTCACCGGAGAAGGAGTTGGTCACCATGAACGACTCGAGACCGGGAACAGGGAGCGAGACGATGTTGTCTGCTTCGAGCTCCGTGCCGGTCATGATGAGTGCCAAGTTGTGACCCTCGCCTGATTCGGCGATACCCATCGCCGCGATCATCTTCGTTGGCTGGATGTGGTACATATGCTGGCCGATGAAGTGACCGGAGCCGATCACGAGGATCGCTGCGCCTGCAAGGACCTTCAGGCCAAACTGTGCCGACGGCTTCCAGAACTCGCGAGCCTCGACTTCGTTGTTGTTCTTCAGCGCGCGAACGATCCACCAGATCGAGATGCCGGAGACCATGGCGCCAGCGACCATAAAGGACGCCGTGAGTGTATGGAGAACTGCGTAAAGGGTTGTCGCTGAGGTTATGACTTCGATGAAGCCAGTCATGCCATCGAGCTCTGCTCGGCCAGTCTCCGGGTTGTATACGGCACCGACCGGGTTCTGCATGAATGAATTAGCGGCAAGGATGAAGTACGCCGACAGATTGGTGCCGAGCGCGACCATCCAGATCGCTATCGTGTGTGCCTTGGCGGAAATTCGGCCGCGGCCGAAGATCCACACGCCGAGGAAGACGGACTCCATGAAGAATGCGAGGAGTGCTTCGAAGGCGAGAGGGGCACCGAAGATATCGCCAACGTAGCGCGAGTACTCCGACCAATTGAGTCCGAACTGGAACTACTGGACGATACCGGTTGCCACGCCGAGTGCGAAGTTAATGAGGAGGACCTTGCCGAAGAACTCCGACATGCGTAGGTACTTCGTGTCCCCACTACGCAGCCATTTGGTCTGCATGATTGCCACGAGTGGCGAAAGTCCGATGGTGAGCGGTACCAAAATGAAGTGGTACACGGTCGTAATACCGAACTGCCACCGTGAAAGGTCTAGGACATCCACGTGTGTCACCTTCCCGAGTGTGTTACCTCGAACCGTGCAAGTCCGAGTCTCAGCCGAAACTGATGTACTTGAATGTCTCACCTGCTCATCTCTGAGCACGCTGAGAGTTGGATTCAGCTTACCTCACGCCTTTGTCGATCTGCGTCTCTAAAGTCGGAATAGTTCCAGAGTGTGAAAACTCATCTTCCTGATCACGGCACCATTGACAGAAATGAGGGGACTAAGGTCCCGAGCCGAAAGTTTGTAGTGAATGCGATAGACACGTCACTGACACTGCTCGCGCAATGTGCAACAATAGGAGGCGTGAACCGAGCGTGCATCCGCTCGAGGAACTTGCTTTGTGCGCCGCTGACGCGCTGCAGCCGGGCGAGTTCGAAATGAAGCTTCCGCGGCGAGAGCCGCGACTACTCACGGTAATTGCGCAGATGCACGCAGTTACCGGCTAAGGGATTTCCTATGGCAGAAAGTGCCGAAAATAATGAGGGCGCACCAGTTGCGCCAATGACATCGCTCCTTTTCCAGGAGCCAGACATGAGCCGCGCCGTTCGTTCGCGCCGTGCTCGCCGTGAAGATTCGCGCGATGAGTCCACACAGGAAGAAGGTCGGAAGGACTCCGACACGGGAGACAAGGGTAACGATTCGAGCGGGAGCTCTCAGGACAACCGCAAGATGAACACCGCGTCCGATTCCGACGACGACGGCGCCAGCCGCAAGCGCAGGCGCGGCAAGCGCGGCGGTCGCAAGAACAACGACGACAGCCAGCAGGATTCGAACGACAAGGCCGAGAACAACGACGCCGATGAGTCCGCAGACGACTCTGACACCAAAGGTGGCTCGTCGAAGCAGAGTCCTCGCACCCGTCAGCGCAATCGCAAGTCAGATAAGGCTGACAACCAGAGTGACGACAAGTCGGATAACAAGGATTCCTCGAAGTCCGAGGAGAAAGAGGACGGCCAGTCCACGACAGTTCGCCGGCGCCGGCGTCGTCGTTCTTCCGACGACTCGAACGATGGCGTGACCGCACCGAAAGGCTCGACGCGCCTGGAGGCAAAGAAGCGCCGCCGCAGGGAAGGCCGCCGCGCCTCCCGTCGTCGTACGACCATCACCGAATCCGAGTACCTGGCGCGACGCGAGGCGGTGGATCGCTCGATGCTCGTGCGCGAGCAGGACGGCCTCAACCAGATTGCCGTGCTCGAGGACAACGTGCTCGTGGAGCACTACGTGGCTCGCCACACCCAGACCTCGATGGTCGGAAACGTGTATCTGGGCCGAGTTCAAAACGTGCTGCCGTCGATGGAGGCCGCGTTCGTGGACATCGGCAAGGGCCGCAACGCCGTGCTTTACGCGGGCGAGGTCAACTGGGACGCCGTGGGCATGAACGGCAAGCCGCGCAAGATTGAGGACGCGCTGAAGTCGGGCGATGCCGTGCTCGTGCAGGTCACGAAGGATCCGATCGGGCACAAGGGCGCGCGGTTGACGGGTCAGGTTACCCTCGCTGGTCGCCACCTCGTGCTCGTGCCAAACGGTTCGATGACGGGCATCTCGCGCAAGCTTCCGGAAAAGGAGCGCACGCGCCTGAAGAACATCTTGAAGAAGGTCGTTCCCTCCGAGCACGGGGTCATCGTGCGCACGGCCGCCGAGGGCGCCACGGAGGAGCAGTTGCAGGGCGACGTGGATCGCCTCGTGAAGTCGTGGGCGGACATTCAGGCGAAGTCGAAGTCGTCGAAGAACGCCCCCTCGATCCTCAAGTCCGAGCCCGAGCTCGCTGTGCGCGTGGTGCGCGACATCTTTAACGAGGACTTCAAGGAGCTCAAGGTCTCCGGCGACGACGCGTGGTCGACCATCAGCGAATACGTCGAGGAACTTTCGCCCGAGTTGGTTGATCGCCTCGAGCACTGGACCTCCGACAAGGACATCTTCGAGGCAAGCCGCGTGGACGAGCAGCTCGCGAAGGCATTTGACCGCAAGGTCTTCCTGCCCTCGGGCGGATCGCTCATCATCGAGCGCACCGAAGCGATGACCGTCATCGACGTCAACACCGGCAAGTTCACCGGATCGGGTGGCACGCTCGAAGAGACCGTGACCCGCAACAATCTCGAGGCTGCCGAGGAGGTCGTGCGTCAGCTGCGACTGCGCGACATCGGCGGAATCATCGTCATCGACTTCATCGACATGGTTCTCGAGGAAAACCGCGATCTCGTACTGCGCCGACTCATCGAGTGCCTCGGCCGCGACCGCACCCGCCACCAGGTGGCTGAGGTGACTTCGCTCGGCCTAGTCCAGATGACTCGTAAGCGCGTGGGCCAAGGCCTCGTGGAGGCGTTCTCCACCACGTGCGAGTGCTGCAACGGCCACGGCTACATCACGCACGCCAACCCGGTGGAGCGTGGTGAAACCGAGGAGCAGAACCCGCGCACTAACACGCGCAGGCAGCAAAAGCAGAAGTCGCAGTCCACTCAGCAAGATGCCGATTCGAAGCACGACGAGGTTCGGGCCGCACTGGCCAGCATCGCCGCCGCCGCGTCATCGAAGCACGATGGCGACAAGAGCGACGACGCGCAGACCGACGACACGCCGGCCAACGAGACGCCGGCCGATGATTCGAACGGCAAAAAGCAGGGCGAAACCTCGAGCCGATCCCGGCGGAGGAAAGACTCGTCGCGCAACTCGTCGGGCAAGGGCTCGGCGGACAAGGATTCGGCGGGTAAGGACTCGGCGCCCAAGGACTCGTCCCACAAGGGCTCTCAGAAGAACAAGCAGCAGGGGAGCCCGGCACAAAAGGACACGGCTCAGCAGGACGCGGCTCAGCAGGACAAGGCTCAAGAGCCGGATAGCGCGTCGCAAGGCGCGCCCGAGCAGGCCGACGCCAAGCCGAAGCGTGAGCGCAAGCGGCGCGTGACGTCGTCGGGAACGATTACGACGAGCACCTCGCCGAAGTCGCACATCATGTCGTTCCCTGCGAAGAAGACAGAGGAGCCGGCGGCGAAGGAAACCGAGTCCACCGGGGCTGAGGCGCCCGAGTCGAACGACGCGGAGAAGGCTGACGAAAACTAGGAATTGGTACAGGTCCGCAGGGCGGCGACGCGCCGGATAATGTGGCGATCGTCGCCCTGCCAAGACTTGTTACCACCGGGTGATCTCAGTAAACTTGTAACTCGGCGCAACGAGCGTCATAAATTTTTCCAAGCACTGAAGTGCACCAAATCGACAGAGATGAGCTGAACGTGGTTTACGCGATTGTGAAGACAGGCGGCCGCCAGGAGAAGGTGTCCGTCGGATCTATCGTGGTTACGAACAGGATTGAAGGCGAAGCTGGCGACACGGTCGAGCTTGA
>JBHWRK010000114.1:0-10013 GCA_043426715.1 Trueperella sp.
GTTGTCCTCTTCGGCGACGAGTAAATTACAGCTCCTTCCACCTCCAATCTGAAATTCCCCGGCCTGCGCGCCGGGGAATTTTGGCACAATGGCCACGTGCACGAATTCCCTCGCTTTAACCTCGTCGACTGGATCGATGCTGACCTTCTCCCACAGGGAGTAAAGGTCGGTTTCACGAGCCGTGATGGCGGAACCTCGGCCGGTGATCAGGCCACTTTCAATCTCGCGTTCCATGTGGGAGATGACCCAGATGACGTGCGCGCCAACCGCGATCTCCTCCATCAAGACATCGGCACGGATCTCGTTTGGATGATTCAGGTCCACGGCGATAGGGTCGCTCACGCTCACAACGCACAGCCGGGCAGTCACGACTATCTCAGTGTGGGGGAGGCGGACGCCGTCGTCGTCGAATCTGGACAAGCCGCTGCCGTCATGGTGGCCGATTGCATCCCGCTCATCCTCGTCTCTAAGGACGGCACGAGAGGCGCTGCAGTCCACGTCGGTCGCGCCGGCTTCGACCTCGCGATCGCAGACAGGGTGCTAGATGAATTCGACACGGAGGTAAGTGCATTTTTCGGCCCCTCGATCTGCGGGGAGTGCTACGAAGTGAGCCCGGAGCTTGCGATGGACGTTAATTCGCGATGGCCCGGCGCTGCCGTCACCACGAGGTGGGGAACCACCGGCCTCGATGTAGCAGGCGGACTCGAGCGCCAACTACGTGACCGCGGAGTTACAGACATCCATCGATCGCCGATCTGTAGCTACGAATCGCCCAACTATTATTCTCACCGCAGGGCGACCCGCAAGAACGAGAAACGCAAGACGGGCCGATTCATAGGGTTCGTGCAGATAAAGTAAGCGACACACCGAGCGCCATCGCCGTTTCGGCTCGATTCTCTAATAGTTTGGAGGAAGCCGACCAAGAAGGGACCACCGATGGGACTGTTTGACAGGATCGCCGCAAAGGCTACTCCGTATGCCGAGGACGACTATGAGTACGACAATGAGTACGACGAGTACGACTCGGATGAATTTTACGAAGAAGACGCCGAAGTGACGAGCCTCCAGCCCGTGGAATCAGCGCCGGAGGTCGCACGTATCGTGACCGTGTGGGTCGCGTCGTTTAATGACACCGAGACGTTCGCGCGCGAATTCCGTAGCGGACTTCCAATCGTGCTCAATCTCTCCGAGGCTCCCGACGCCCAGCGCAATCGCATCATCGACTTCGCGCTCGGCCTCACATTCGGCCTCGAGGGCGTATTCAGCCACATCTCTGATGACGTCTTTCTCCTCACTCCCAAGAGTGTGAAGATCGAAACTCACGGGTCGGATTCGCAACACTACTTCAACTAGGGCCATACTTAGTTCATGACGATCTTTGGTCTCATTCTTTTTTGGGCGTGCCAGCTCTACACCCTGGTGCTCATCGCGCGCGTCATTCTTGACTTCGTACAGATTTTGGCGCGTGACTGGTATCCGACGGGCGCCTTGCTTGTATTTGCCAATCTCATTTATAAGCTCACGAATCCACCGTTGCGGTTCCTTGGTAAGTACATCCCGCCACTGAATCTGGGTGGTATTAGCCTGGACCTTGGCTTCCTCGTGCTCTTTATCGGTGTGCAGATCCTGCAGCAGGTCGCCTACATTCTGTGATAATTGAGTGTCAAAATGTGGAGCCGTTGTTACCAAATTGTGATAAATTAGACGCAATTTCCACCGTCTACTTGCGCCTTTAACTAGGCGGGAGCCGCGTGGCTCTAGTAGTCTGTCCGGAGAAGCATGTCATACAACGCGTAGGGCAGGCTCGATTTTACTTTTACTTATGAGGTGAAGAACATGGCTCAGCTAACCGAGCATGATGTCGTCAATATGCGCTTCAACGATGCGAAGCGCGCTGAGGACGGTTTTGATAAGGATCAGGTCGATTTCTTCCTCGATGAGGTCGCCGAAACTATCGCCGCTCTCACCAAGGAAAAGCAGGAGCTTGAGGCTCAGCTTCAGACGGCTCAGGCTCGAGTGACTGAGCTCGAGAACCAGCTTGGACTTGCGCAGCCGCAGGCAGACGAACACGCTCCGTCGGAAGCTGCATCCACCGCCGCATTCGCCCCGGTTCAGGGCGAGGAACAAGCCGAGAGCGCTACTGCGATGCTCGCACTCGCTCAGCGTCTGCATGACGAGCATGTGGCCAACGGCCGCGCCGAGGAAGAGCGCATCATCACGGAGGCAAACGCCGAGTCCACGCGCATCATTACTGAGGCAGAGGATATCCACAACCGTACGCTCACCAAGCTGGAAGAGGAGCGCTCGCTACTTGAGCGCAAGATCTCCGAGCTTCGTGAGTTCGAACGCGATTACCGCACGCGTCTGCGGAGCTACCTCGAATCGCTGCTCCAGAACGTCGAATCGCAGAATCACCAGTAGGTTAAGCCGTAGCGGAGGGAGGGCACGTGAGGTGTCCTCCTTTCGTCTCTGTGATGAAAAAGTTTGGCATACCACTCCTACTGGGACTGCTCGTAATTGCCGCTGATCAGGCGTCGAAGCAGTGGGCGCTGAGCGCCCTTGCGAATGGTCGCGAGATCCCTGTGATCGGGGAATTTCTCTCGTTCAAGTTGGCTTTTAATTCTGGCGCCGCGTTTTCATTCGGCAATTCTGTGACGTGGGTCTTCACACTCGTTGCTGCTGTAGTCGCGATCGCCATCCCGTTCTTGATAGCGCGTTCTAGCCGAGGCGTGGCCCTCGTGCTCGGCCTCGTGTGGGGTGGTGCCGTCGGGAACCTCATCGACCGCCTAGTTCGCGATCCGGGTTTTCCCGAAGGGCATGTCGTCGACTTCATAAATTACAACGGAGCGTTCATCGGCAACGTGGCAGATATCGCGCTCGTAGCTGGCCTGGTAGCGATCCTTGTGCTCGAGATGGTTTCCGATCGGTCGAGGATAGACGATGCCGATGTCGTGGTTAAGCCGAGACGTGCGGCTGGCGTCCATAACGGGGAGCACCGAAGCCCCGATGAGGTGTCCCCGTGATCAACACCTATCTCGTACCTGAGGGACTTGCGGGTGGCCGTGTAGACGCTACCCTTGCCACGATGACGGGCCTGTCTCGCGCGAAGTGCGTTGAACTCATTGACGCCGGCGAGGTTCAGCTCAACGGGAAGGCACCGAAAAACTCGACGAAGGTTTCAGCAGGAGAGGTCCTGGAAGTTCGGATGCCAGTTTCCGAGCCCATCGTGGTTGAAACGCCAGTCGATGGGATGGACATCCTGTACGAGGACGCGGATATCATCGTCGTAGATAAGCCGGTCGGTGTGGCGGCGCATGCGTCACAAAATTTTGAGGGGCCGAATGTTCTGGGCGCATTGCTTGCAGCAGGGGTGACGCTTACGACATCCGGGCCGCAGGAGCGCCAGGGGATCGTCCACCGGCTCGATGTGGGCACGAGTGGGGCGATGGCCGTGGCGAAGTCAGAACTGGCCTATTCCGTGCTCAAACAGGCCTTTAGGGACCGCACGGTAAAGAAAATTTATCACGCACTGGTGCAGGGGCATCCGGACCCGATGTCTGGAACGATCGAGGCCCCGATCGGGCGGGACCTGCGTCATCAGTGGAAGATGGGCGTGCGTTCCGATGGCAAACACGCAATAACGCATTACGACGTCATCGAGTCGATGGCGGGTGCTTCGCTCGTAGAGGTCGATCTCGAGACAGGCCGCACACATCAAATTCGTGTCCACATGTCCGCAATCAAGCACCCGTGCGTAGGCGACGTCATGTACGGCGCCGATCCCGTCCAGGCCGAGAAGTTGAAGCTCGTGCGCCAGTGGTTGCACGCCCGCAAGCTGGCTTTTGCCCACCCACGTACGGGTAAATGGGTGGAGTTCGAATCTCAGTATCCTGAAGATTTGCAAAACGCGCTCGACCTGATCCGGGAAGGAATGTTCTGATGGCTGAGATGGTGGCGTGGCGGATTTCGACGCCCGAGGAGTTGGAACGCCTGTTCGCGATTCGAATGGCGGTGTTCGTCGATGAGCAGAAGGTGGATCCCACGATCGAAATCGATGCGGCTGATTACGCTGACACGACGATGCACGTGCTCGCCACGGTTGACGGCACGGACGTGGGCACAGCCCGGCTGATAATTGATGGCCCCGGCCACGCACACGTCGGTCGCATGGCCGTCCACAAGTGTGCACGGGGTACTGGCGTGGGCCGCGTCGTCATGGAGAAAATCCATGAGCTGGCGCTTGAGTATGCTACGAACGACGACGGGGAGGTTCGGCTGTGGTTGTCTGGCCAGGAGAGTGCGGTTGGCTTCTACGCCCGTCTCGGATACGAGATCACCACGGGTGAGCGTTACCTCGATGAGAACATTTGGCATCTTGACATGCACATCGAGTTGCGACGCGCCGAGCAGACCTAACACTCCGCGTGCTGGCGCTATTCGAGTCAGATCACAGCCGATGATCTGAAAGTGTTGGAGCCGAGCAATAGACTTAGGCGTATGGCTAAGAATTTTGCGCATCTTCACGTTCATACCGACTATTCGTTGCTCGATGGCGCTGCGAAGATCAATAAGTTGGTGGCGGAAGTTGCGGCACTTGGCCAGCCAGCTGTGGCCATCACAGACCACGGCAATTTGCACGGCGCCTACGAGCTGTACAAGGCCGCTAATAAGGCGGGCATTAAGCCGATCGTTGGCCTAGAGGCCTACATGACGCCAGGAACGTCGCGCCATGACAAGACGCGCGTGTTTTGGGGCACGGAGTCTCAGCGGTCGGATGACGTGTCGAATAGAGGCACGTACACGCACTTCACGTTGCTGGCGGAAAACAATACCGGCATGCATAACCTGTTCCGGATGTCTTCAATAGCGTCGATCGATCGTACGATGGGCAATTATGCGCGCATCGATAGGGAGTTGCTGGAGCAATACCACGAAGGTCTTATTGGAACGGCCGGATGTCCCTCAGGAGAGATTCAGGTCAGGCTCCGGCTTGGCCAATATGATGAGGCCCTTAAAGCAGCGGGTGAGTTCCAGGACATCTTCGGAAAAGAGAACTTTTATTTCGAAATCATGGATCACGGCATCGAAATCGAGAGTAGGGTCCGCGATGAGCTGCTGTCGATCGCACGCAAACTCGATGCGCCCTTGCTCGCCACAAATGATTCCCACTATGTGACGGAAGACCAGAACACCGTGCAAGAGGCGATGCTTGCGCTGAACTCGGGAACCACTCTTAACGATCCGAATCGTTTCAGGTTTGATGGGTCGAGCTATTACATCCGCACGGCTGAAGACATGTGGAATACCTTCGGGCACCTCGAAGGTGCGTGTGAAAATACGCTCGAGGTGGCGGAGCGGTGCAACATTTCATTCGATGAAAAAGCGAATTACATGCCCGAGTTTCCCGTGCCGGAAGGCGAGAGTGAGGACACGTGGTTCGTGCGCGAGGTCAACGCTGGCCTGCATCGCCGGTACGGATCGGAGATACCCGAAGATGTGCGCAAGCGTGCGGACTATGAGATGGACGTCATTGTCCAGATGGGTTTCCCGGGATACTTCCTCGTCGTGTCTGACTACATACGCTGGGCGCGCTCGAGGGGCATTCGCGTGGGTCCTGGCCGAGGTTCGGGTGCTGGATCCATGGTCGCGTACGCACTCGAGATCACACAGCTCGATCCAATCAAGCATGAGTTACTGTTTGAGAGGTTCCTGAACCCCGAGCGTATTTCCATGCCCGATCTCGATATTGACTTTGACGATTCGCGACGCGACGAGGTCATTGAATACGTCGAGAACAAGTACGGACACGACAAGGTGGCCCAAGTGGTCACGTTTGGCACGATCAAGGCGAAGCAGGCACTGAAAGATGCAGCCCGCGTGCTCGGCTACCCTTACGAGATGGGGGAGCGGCTGACGAAGGCAATGCCGCCAGCCGTCATGGCCAACGACATACCGGTCAACGATTTGTTCAACACCGCCCACCCGCGTTACGCGGAGGCCGTCGAGATTCGCGAAATGATCCAAAACGATCCGGACGCGAAGAAGGTCTACGAACTTGCCTGCGGTTTGGAAGGTATGACACGCCAAACAGGAGTCCATGCCTGCGCCGTCATTATGTCGTCTAAGCCGCTCACTGACGTCATTCCGCTGATGAAGAATAAGAAGGATGACCTCATCTTGACCCAGTTCGAGTATCCGGAATGCGAGAACCTCGGCCTGATCAAGATGGATTTCCTGGGACTGTCCAACCTCACCGTCATCGAGGGTGCGCTCCAAAACATCCGCGATAACGGCAAGGAAGCTCCGGACGTCGACAACCTTCCTTTCGATGACCGGAAAACCTACGAGCTTCTCGGACGAGGCAATACCCTCGGAATCTTCCAGCTTGATGGCGCTGGCATGCGCACACTCCTCAAGCAGATGAAGATGGATACATTTGCGGATATCTCAGCGGTGTCTGCCCTGTACCGTCCAGGACCGATGGGCGCGAACTCACATACGAACTACGCGCTTCGCAAGAACGGGCTCCAGGCCAAAACGCCTATCCATCCCGAACTTGAAGAGGCACTCAAACCGATTCTTGGTTCAACTCATGGCCTCATCGTCTTCCAGGAGCAGGTCATGCGTATCGCCCAGCAGCTGGCGGGATTCACGCTTGGCCAGGCCGACATTTTGCGCAAGGCCATGGGCAAGAAGCAAGCGTCGGTGCTTCAAGAGCAGTTTCAGTCGTTTGCTGATGGTATGCAGGCCAACGGATTCTCGCAGGAGTCGATCAAGACGCTGTGGGATGTACTCCTACCGTTCTCGAGTTATGCGTTCAATAAGTCGCACTCGGAGGCCTATGCCCTGGTGTCGTATCAGACGGCCTATCTGAAGGCACATTTCCCGGCCGAGTTCATGGCCGCGCTTCTGACATCGAAGATGTCTGATAAGACGAAGGTCGCCACGTATCTCGCCGAATGTCGCCGTATGGGTATCAACGTTTTGGTTCCTGACGTCAACGAATCGCTCGCGGACTACGCCGCGGTGGGCGACGAAATCCGAGTTGGCTTGCGAGCAGTACGTAATGTCGGAACGAATGTCGTAGACGGCATCATCAAAGCCCGCGAAGAGAAGGGCTCGTTCACCTCGTTCCAGGACTTCCTGGATAAGATCCCGTTGTCCGCATGTAATAAGCGCTCGATCGAATGCCTGATTAAGGCGGGTGGCTTCGACAGTCTCGGTGAGACGCGCCGCGCGCTGGTGGCAATTGTCGACGAGGCAATCGACTCGGTCACTCCCGTGAAAAGAAACGAAGCCGCGGGTCAGTTCGACCTGTTTGCCGCGCTTGGGGGAGACGAGTCGGAAGGCCAAGGCTTTGACATCACGATTCCCGACATTCCGGAATGGGATAAGCAGGAGAAATTAAATTTCGAGCGAGAAATGCTCGGCCTATACGTGTCGGACCATCCGCTATCAGGGATGGAGAACTTCCTCAATCGGGCAGCTGACACTACGGTTGTTGAACTCCTCGATGACGAGTCGATCACTGACGGCAAGCCGGTGAGGATCGCGGGACTCATTACGTCGGTCCAGACGCGAATTACGCAGAAGTCCGGCAAGACGTGGGCGACCGCCACGATCGAGGATCGAACTGGTCCGATCGACGTGAATTTCTTCCCGAACACCTACCAACAGGTGTCCTCAATGCTGATCCCGGACTCCGTCGTCATTCTCGATGCCACGGTCTCGGTCCAGGAAGACAATCCGCTTAAATTGTTTGCACGCTCGATGACGTTGCCCCCGCTGGGGGAGATCGAGGCGAACGTTCCGGTCGATCTCGTTATCGACGAGCGGTCGTGTACTGGTGATCGCTTGGACCGGCTCGCCGATATTCTCGCGCGCTACCCGGGCGAATCACCGGTGCGTTTGCATGTGAAAAACACGAGAAAGACGACGATCGTTCAGCTGGCGAATCAGTATGGTGTGGCACCCGAGCCAAGTCTGTATACAGATTTGAAGGTCTTACTCGGGCGGGACTGCGTGATCCGGTAACTTACTGAGAGACCACACGCACGCAATAGTCGCCGACACACACGACGTCGCGGTCGTTGAGTTTGTGAGCGCGGCGGGTTTCTACGGCGTTGTTCACGCTCACCTCGCCTGCCTCGATGAGTTCGCGGGCGTGGCCGCCACTTTCAGCGAAATTGGCGAGCTTAACGAATTGGCCGAGCTTAATCGGCAGTCTGACTGGGAATTCTTCCATGTGCCTATCGTGCGTCACGGATCGTGTCGACCGCAACAGGTGCCGACGTCACGGTGGTCTCACTCTCGTTCGAGATGGCCTCGATGACGGCGTCGTTACCCTTCCGAGAACGCCACCAGTACAAGCCGACGATCGTGGCAACAACGACAATGAAGGTGATCGGAGATCCGGCGATAGCGTGAAGTGTAGCCTCCCACACGGCCCAGCCGACCGTCGTGTAGATCGTTGCCCACGCCACCACTCCAGGCAGCATCGCGGGGGTGTAGAGCGCCCATGGAGTACGGATCAGTCCCGCGCTGAGCTGGACGAGAGATTGGAATCCCACAGTCAAGAAGGAAAGTGGGATGACGGGCCAGCCGCGATGCTGCAAAACGTCGATAGCGTTCTGCGTTGACGGAGCATGGATGCGCTCATACATCGTCAGCCGCCATCCATCGTCTGGACGGCCGCGGGTCATAATGAACTTGCCCATGTAGCGGCCGATCCAATATGTCGATTGAGCGCGCGTGAATGCTCCGAAGAACATAAAGATGAAAACGAACACAACGGGGCCGTTGTGCACAAAGTCCATAATTGAATCGATCAAGTTACCCACGGTCGTTACTGTACGCGACACCGCAGGCAAAAAGCAGGCGCGATTCTAAGCTAATTTGAGCAAACCTCGCATAAACCATAGATTTCAAGGTCATGCGACACTTTAGTGAAAGAGTGTCGCTTAGCGACAGCCTGTGTTATTCGCTCCAAATCGTCGATGGTGACTTCCACTGTTTTGCCACACGATCTACACAGTAAATGATGGTGATGGCCATCGTGCTCGCAGTAGCGAAACAGCTGTACATCAGAACTTTCCTGGCGGAGAACGTCAACGTCGCCCTTATCGGCCATGGCCTGAAGATTGCGGTAAACCGTGGCAAGGCCCACGCGCTCCCCGCGCTCGGCTAGGAGCTCGTGGATCCGCTGCGCGGGTAAAAATTCATTTGTCTCTTGCAGAAGATCGCTGATCGCGCTGCGTTGGCGTGTCATTCTCATCGCGCTTCGCGCCCGTCCAGTGCTGGCTGAGTCTCGGGGGTCTCACAGTACTCTGCGTCTGCGTCAAGCGGTGGAATCGCCAATTCAGATTCCTGCTCGGGGTGCGGGTGGTAGTGGTCGTCCGTGCTTAGCAGTCTCAAAATGATGGGTCTGACCAACGCGACGACGCCGTAGATCGTCACCATGAGCACAACAATCGTTGCGCCGGGGGACCAGGGCTTGACGTACGTGATTGATAGGCCTGTGAGTGCGGTGACCACGCCAATGCCCATTGCAGCATGCATCGTCGTCTTGAACGAACGCGTGATGGTCTGAGCAATCGCGACCGGAACGATCATGAGTGCGGAGACGAGCAACGCGCCAACAATTCGCATCGCCACGGCAACAGTGAGTGCGGCAGTGACGGAGATGAGAACTGACAGCAGGTGAGTGGGCAACCCTGAAGCCCGTGCAAACTCTTCGTCGTAAGACAGGGCAAAGAGAGCTGGTCGTAGTCGGAGTCCGATTCCGAGGATGAAAATCGCGAGGATGACGGTGAGGATTGTGTCAATTCGGGTGACAGTGGAGATTGAGCCAAAAAGATAGGCGTTAAGGTTCGACGTTGTGCCACCGGCGATGCCGATAAGGAGCACGCCACCCGCGATGCCACCGTAGAAGAGCATGGCGAGCGCGACGTCTCCGGAGGTGTGGCCATGAGTGCGCATCCATTCGATGAGCAGAGCGCCGAGTACCGAGATAA
>JBHWRK010000115.1:0-24390 GCA_043426715.1 Trueperella sp.
GGCACGAACCGCCTGCCATTTGATCTAACCGAGGCAGAGGGAGAGATCGTCGCAGGAGCACACCTTGAGTATTCCTCGATGAAGTTCGCCTGGTACTACTTGTCCGAGTACATCAACATGCTCAATGTGTCGATGCTCGCCACCACTTTGTTCCTCGGCGGCTGGCGTTCGGGCCCGATTATCTCGTGGATCTTCAGCCTGTGGAACGGGGATCCTAACCAGGGCTGGTTCCCGGTTCTCGTCTTCCTCGCGAAGACGTGGTTCTTCATGGGAATCTTCGTGTGGGTGCGTGGAACGCTGTTGCGGTTCCGCTACGACCAGTTCATGCACCTCGGCTGGAAGGGACTCATTCCGGCAGCCCTCGGATGGTTGGCGATCGTCATGACAGTCATTGCGATTGATATCGCGATCGGCATTAACGTCCAAAACGTTTTGATCATTTCTTCGATCGGCTACTCGCTCATCCTGCTCATCTGGGCATTCGGTGACGACACGGTCGAAAAGACCGAGCAAGAGATCATCGCCGAGCGCGAGACCCAGGAGTTCGACGGATTCGAAAACGGTTACCCGGTGCCGCCGCTGCCAGGCCAGCACCTGCCACCGTCGCCGCGAGCACGAACACACGAGACCGATGTTGAGACGCTAGAGGAGGCTGACAATGTCTGAAGAGAATAAGAACCAGCCACGCTTCGAACAACCTGATCCGGCGCTCTACAGCCCCACGAAGAAGGGTGCGATCGCACGCTTCCTCACTCCGGTTGCTGGCTTTGGCGTCACATTCTCCACGATTTTCCGTCCGACTGTGACGGAGGAGTACCCCTACAAGAAGGTGCCCACGCGCCCTCGCTACCACGGCTTGCACAAGCTCAATCGTTACGCGGACGGGCTGGAAAAGTGCATTGGCTGCGAGCTGTGTGCCTGGGCGTGCCCGGCCGACGCGATCTACGTGGAGGCTGGCACGAACACTCCGGGCGCCCAGTACTCGCCTGGTGAGCGCTATGGCAAGGTGTACCAGATCAACTACCTACGCTGTATTTTCTGCGCCTACTGCATCCAGGCGTGCCCAACCCGCGCGCTGACGATGACGAACGAATACGAAATTACTGGTCCGACCCGCGAGGGCATGATTTACGAAAAGGACCAGCTTTTGGTTCCGCTCGCTGAAGGCATGCTCAATCCTCCTCACCCGATGGTGGAGGGAACCACGGACGCGGACTACTACAAGGGCGCAGTGACCGGCCCAACTCAGGCACAGATCGATTGGGTGAGAGAGAATCGCCCAGACGATCCGTCGCTTACGAAGGCTCGTGCCACGCAGAAAGCCGAGGCAAACTAAATGCTAGAGATCTCTGTCGGCGAGATGATCATCTTCGGTGTCGCAGCCGTGTCGATGGTCTTCCTCGCCTTCTACGGATTATTAATTGCGCGAAAGGCGGTGCACTCCGTCGTCAGCGTCATCTTCATCATGGTGGGGCTCGCGATCATCTACACCGCGCTTGAGGCACCATTCATGGGAGTGGCGCAAGTCGTGGTCTACACCGGCGCAATCCTCATGATGTTCCTCTTCGTGCTCATGCTCATTGGTGTTGACTCGGCTGATTCAAGCCACGAGACGCTCAAGGGCCAGCGCGGCGTTGCAGCGGTTGGTGGACTTGGCGTTGCTGCTATCCTCATCGGCGTCGTGCTCGGTGCACAGAACCCGGCCGCCGTCGGCCTCGCCATGGCAAACGCAGAGGGCAACCCCGTGGGAATCGCTCAGTCAATCTTCTCGAACCACGTGCTCACTTTGCAGTTGACTGGAACGCTCCTCATTGTGGCAGCGCTCGGCGCCATGACACTTACGCATAAGGATCGTCTTCGTCCGATTGTCACGCAGGAAGAGCGCGCACACCGCTCCGTGCGTGACTTCATCACCAAGGGCACGCATATCGGTAATAAGGCAAGCCCGGGCGTGTACGCCGAGTCGAACTCGTCGGCCAACCCGGCCCTCACCGCATACGGCCAGCCCGATCCCGGCTCGGTCAACCGCGTCCTTCAGGTTCGCGGACAGGCGCGCACTGTCGGTGAGATTTCGCCCAAGACCGTCGAACGGATTGCAGCCGGTGACGGCATTTCGGGCCCGAGCACATACGGAAAGGTTGGTCGCTCGTCTCTCATGGGTATGCCTGGAGAACTCGCCCCCGATCACGATGCCGCTCTCAAGCGCCTCGTCGAACTTGAGTCGCCGAAGCGTGACGAGCTCGATGCGGCCCCTGATCACGACGTGCCAAGCGCGGATGAAGTCTTCGAAGAAGGCGACCGTACCGACGAGCACACTGATACGACGGATGCGGAGGAGGGCAAGTAATGAATCTGATGGCATACGTGATCCTCGGGATTATCCTCTTCGTCATTGGTGGAGCCGCAGTGCTCACTCGCCGTAACGGCGTGGTGGCACTACTCGGAGTAGAGATCATGCTCAACTCCTGCAACCTCGTGCTCATCACCTTCTCCCGCATGTGGGGCAACCTCGAAGGCCAAGTGTTCGCCTTCTTCGTGATGGTCGTGGCTGCCGCGGAAGTCGTGGTTGGCCTTGCCATTATCGTGTCCATTTTCCGAACCCGTAGGTCCGCATCGCTCGACGGTGCGAATCTCATGAAGAACTAACGGCAGGTGTGATCATTGGTTAATTTCTTTGCACTGACCACCGCCAGCGTCGGAGAGGCAACAGGCGCAGCAGGTATGATCTGGCTGACGGTCGCCATCCCACTGCTGAGCTTTGCGATCCTCCTGCTTGCTGGCAAGTCCGCGGACAAGTGGGGCCACTGGCTCGCAATTGCCGCCTCCACGGCGTCGTTCCTCTTAGGAGGCGCCGCCACACTCCAGCTGCTTGGTATGGACGCAGGCTCGCGGGTGGTCGAATCCACGCTCTACACATGGATCCCCGCAGTGGGGGACTTCGCCGTTGATTTCGGTACGCGAGTCGATCCACTGTCGATGACGTTCGTGATGCTCGTGACCTTCGTAGGCACGCTCATCCACATCTACTCTGTGTCCTACATGGAAAACGATCCCGCACGTCGTCGTTTCTTCGCCTACCTCAACCTGTTCGTAGCAGCGATGTTGCTCCTCGTGTTGGGCAATTCCTACGCAGTCCTGTTCTTCGGATGGGAAGGCGTGGGTCTGGCCTCGTACTTGCTCATCTCGTTCTGGAACCAGGTGCCTGAGTACGCGACCGCGGGTAAGAAGGCCTTCATCATGAACCGTGTGGGTGATCTTGGCATGCTCATCGCCATGATGGCGATGGTGGCCTCGTTCGGCTCGGTGAAGTTTACGGACGTCTCCGCTGGTGTTGCGGGCGTTGCTGAAGGAACTGCCACGTTTATTGGTATCTTCCTCCTGCTGGCTGCCACCGGTAAGTCTGCTCAGTTCCCGCTACAAGCCTGGCTTGGCGACGCGATGGCGGGCCCGACCCCGGTTTCCGCCCTCATCCACGCGGCCACGATGGTCACCGCAGGTGTTTACCTCATGGTTCGCTCGGGTGCTGTCTACGAGGCTGCACCGACGGCGGCGGTCGTCGTTACCCTCATCGGCCTGATCACCCTCGTGTTCGGTGCGATCGTCGGTGCTGCGAAGGATGACATGAAGAAGATCCTTGCGGCCTCCACGATGTCGCAGATCGGCTACATGATGCTCGCCGCCGGACTCGGCCCAGTGGGCGCAGGTTTCGCGATTTTCCACCTCGTGACACACGGCTTCTTCAAGGCGAACATGTTCCTTGGCGCCGGCTCCGTCATGCACGCGATGAACGACGAGGTCGACATCCGAGGATTCGGCGGCCTTGCCAAGCACATGAAGATCACGTTTTACACGTTCCTTGCCGGATACCTCGCGATTATCGGATTCCCGTTCCTCTCGGGCTTCTTCTCGAAGGACAAGATCATCGAAGTTGCCTTTACGGGCGACGGTGTCCAGCCCTGGATCTTCGGAACCATTACGGTTCTTGTGGCAGGCTTGACGGCGTTCTACATGTCCCGCCTATTCTTTGGCGTCTTCCTCGGAAAGGAGCGCTGGACTAGCGAGGGGCCAAACGCCCAACACCCCCACGATCCATCCCCGCTCATGTGGGGTCCGATGGCGATCCTTGCTCTCGGATCGCTCGCATTGGGCGCGGTGCTGAACTACACGGGCTTCCTTACCTGGCTCGAGCCGGCTATCGGCTACATGCCACATGAGGATCCCGTCATGCCGATCCCGGCCATCACAGCGCTGACGCTTGCCTCTGTGGCGGTCGGTGTTGGTATCGCTTGGAAGATGTACCTTGCGAGCCCGATGCCCAAGGCAACCCCGGTTGGTTCTGGACTGACCCGCGCGGCGCGCGAGGATCTCTACCAGGACGCCATCAACGAAGGCCTGTTTATGAAGCCCGGTATGGCCCTTGTGGCCGGTACCGACGTGCTGGACCGAACGGTGGTCGATGGTGCAGTCGAAGGCATCGGTAAGGGAACTCCGGCATTGGGTCGAGCACTTGGAAAGCTCCAAACCGGTTATGTCCGAAACTACGCCAGCTACATCTCCATAGGCCTAGTCATTGCACTCATCGCTGTCGTCGCATCGGCTGCGTTCTAGGACTGGGAGGAAAGGTACATGCAACTGCACACTAATGAAGCCAGCTTTCCCTGGCTGACAACTATTATCCTCCTTGCGGTGGTAAGCGCACTCGTGCTGTGGCTTGTTAAGCCACTACGTAAGCAATCCCGCCCGATCGCTCTCGGACTGTCACTGGTTATTGCGGCGGCGTACGTCATCGCACTCGTCAGTGAGTTCGACGTGGCGAACGCAGGCACGGTCCAAATCGCCGAGACTTATTCGTGGATCCCACAAATCGGCGTGAGCCTGGCCTGGGGAATCAACGGCATGGGCGCTGTCATGATCGCCATGTCCGTGTTCCTTGTGCCCGTGGTTATTGTGGCCTCGTGGGACGAAATCGAAGAGGACCGCATTGCGGGTTATCTCGCGTGGGTCCTGTTCCTCGAAGCGATTATCATCGGACTGTTCGCGGCTCGCGACCTGTTCCTGTTCTACGTTCTGTTCGAGCTTATGATCATCCCGATCTTCTTCATGATCGGCCGGTACGGCAAGGGATTGAACCGCGGCAAGGCTGCCATGAAATTCCTTATCTACTCGCTCGTGGGTGGCCTCATTATGCTGGTCGGCGTTGTAGGTGTCTTTGCCTACGGCCCGGGCGGCGCTGGTGGATTTATGATCGATAATCTCGCCACCGGCCTGCAGATCTCGACCGGCTCGCAGATGTGGATCTTCCTGACGTTCTTTATCGCGTTCGCGATCAAGGCCCCGATGTGGCCCGTCCACACCTGGCTGCCTGACGCAACGGAAGAAGCACCCGCAGGAACCTCCGCACTCCTCGTCGGTATCCTCGACAAGATGGGTACCTTCGGAATGATTGCGATTTGTCTGCCACTGTTCCCGGTGGCGGCATCCGAGTCAGCGACGGTCATCATGGTGCTCGCCGTCATCTCGATTATTTGGGGTGGCTTCATGGCGATCGCCTCGAACAACCTCATGCGCCTTGTTGCGTACACCTCCGTGTCGCACTTCGGTTTCATGGTTCTCGGTATTTTCTCCGGCTCGTCCATTGCGATGGCAGGCGCCATCTTGTACATGGTCGCGCATGGCGTTGGAACCGCGGGCCTGTTCCTGGCTGTCGGATTCCTTGGCAAGCGCGGTGATTCGCATCTGATTTCCGAGTACGGTGGCTGGCAACGCGTCACACCGCTCGTGGCCGGCTTCTTCATGATTTCCGGTCTCGCTACGTTGTCACTACCCGGTCTTTCGGGCTTCATCCCGGAGTTCATGGTCCTTATGGGTACCTACTCGGTCAATGGTCCGCTGGCGATTGTCGCAGTGATCGGCGTCGTTCTTGCCGCAATTTATATCCTGCTTCCGTACCAGCGCGTGTTCACCGGTCCGAAACCTGAAACGCAAGCGCAAGACCTAGACGGTCGCGAGAGGACCGTTATGGGTCTTCTCGTTGCAGCCATGCTGTTCCTCGGTTTCTACCCGGCGCCCGCGCTCGATGCCATCAACCCGGTGGCGGAACAGTACGCGGCGCACATTGATGCCGGCTCGGCCGTCGCATCTGCAGAAGGGAGCACCAAGTGACCACCCCTAACTACCTCGATTTCAGTGTTGAGTGGGTAGCAGTACTCCCACTTCTGATCGTTCTCGGCGCAGCCGTGATCGCCACGCTGATCGAAGCATTCGTTTCGCACCGCGTGCGTCGCCCCGTTCAGGTTGCGCTGTCGATGCTAGGCCTCGCCTCGGCTCTCGTGGCCGTCGTGTGGCGCTGGACCGAACTGCAGGTTGCAGGTGGAGGAGGCACCGCGCTGTCCGCGTCGGTCCTCCCGCCACACCCACTCGCGGGCATTCCCGGAACCGGATTTGAAGCTGTCCCTCAGGGAATGTTCAGTGTTGGCCTTGTCGAGGACAACATTTCGCTCATCGGCCAGACGGTGATCTTGGCATCTGCTCTGCTGGCGTTTTTGGTCATGGCTGATCGCACGGAGACCCGCGAGGGCGCGTTCGCCGCTTCCGCGGCCACTCGTCCGGGATCCCCAGACGAGCGTGAAATGACGAAGGCCGGCCGTCAGCAGACGGAAATCTTCCCGCTCGCACTATTTGCCACGGGCGGCATGATGGCCTTTACATCCGCCTTCGATGTGCTCACGCTATTCATCGCCCTCGAGGTGCTCTCGCTCCCGCTTTACGTGCTGGCAGCCACCTCGCGACGCAAGCGCCTGCTGGCTCAGGAGGCTGCACTCAAGTACTTCATCTTGGGTGCATTCTCTTCAGCGATCTTCCTCATGGGAGCCGCCTTCCTATATGGCGCGACTGGCACGCTTAACCTCACGGGCGCGTTCCTGCGTCTCGAGTTTGGTCCTGCCGGTGACTTCTCGGTGATGCTCGCCGTTGGCGCGATCATGATGATGGTCGGCCTGCTGTTTAAGGTGGGAGCCGTCCCGTTCCATTCGTGGACACCGGACGTCTACCAGGGCGCGCCCACCCCGATCACAGGCTTCATGGCCGCTGGCACGAAGGCCGCCGCGTTCCTCGCGATGGTCCGCGTCTTCTTCTGGACTGCGTCGCTCGTGCATGACTCGGTTAACGTCTTCATGTGGATCGTCATCATCGCCACGATCGTCCTCGGTACCGTCATGGGTCTGATTCAGACGGATATCAAGCGCCTTTTGGCCTACTCGTCGATAGCTCACGCAGGTTTCATCCTTATCGCTATCAACGCGATTAACCATCCGTCTGGTTCGGCTATGATCACCGAGCAGGCGGTTGCGGCAATCATGTTCTACCTGCTCGCGTATGGTGTCTCCACGGTCGGTGCTTTCGGTATCGTTACGCTCGTTCGCGAGCGCGACGCTCACGGCAGCATTCTTGGCGAGGCCACCAAGCTCTCGAATTGGGCAGGCCTGGGCAAGCGTAGTCCGCTTCTCGCGGCAGCCATGACGGTCTTCCTACTCTCGTTTGCGGGTATCCCGTTCACGGGCGGCTTCATCGGTAAGTTCCGCGTCTTCCAGGCCGGTGTCAATACCGATCAGGTAGTTCTCGTTGTGATTGCGGTCCTCGCATCCGCAGCCACCGCAGTGTTCTACTTCCGCCTCATCCAGCTCATGTACTTCCGTGAGCCGGAGGGCGAGACCACCACTGTCATCGAGTCGGAAGGCATGTCGATCGTTGCGATCGTACTCGCACTGATTGCCACAATCGCGCTGGGCATCCTGCCCGGTCCGGTTCTGGACTTCATCATCGGGTCGTTCGTGTGAGCGTAACCGAGTTTCTAGCCAGTGACGATCCGTTCGCCCGGAGGATTGCGGAGCGTATGGAGGAGGTCGAAGACCGCCTCCGCTCCGAAACCCGGGTGGACGACGTCGTCGTCGATTCGGTTACCTCTCATCTTGCAGATGCGGGTGGCAAACGGCTCCGCCCGCTCCTGACTCTGCTCGCATCCGAGATTGGGCCCGAGCCGGATTCGCCGGATGTCATTGATGCGGCAGTCGTCATGGAATTGACGCACCTTGCGTCCTTGTATCACGACGACGTTATGGACGAAGCACCCATGAGGCGCGGCGTTCCTACAGCGCAGTACATCTTTGGCAACTCCTCGGCGATTATGGCAGGCGACGTGCTATTCTCACGTGCGTCGAAGATCGTCGCGGGCCTGGGGCAGAAGGCCATCTACATGCACGCAACTGCGTTCGAGCGACTGTGCATGGGCCAGCTCCACGAGATCGTGGGACCGCAGGACGAGGACGATCCCATTGACCACCACATCGGTGTGCTGTCTGGCAAGACTGGCTCGCTCATCGCGGCTGCCGCCCACCACGGAGTGATGGCCGCGGGAGGCTCTGACGAGGACTCTGTGAAGCTTGAGCAGTTTGGCGAACGGATTGGCGTGGCCTTCCAGATCGCCGACGATGTCATCGACCTCGCATCGGACGAAGAACTGACCGGCAAGACTCCGGGCACCGATCTGCTCGAAGGCGTTCCCACCATGCCGACACTCCTGCTTCGCCAGCAGGAGGCACACGGCGAGTTGGATCCCATCGGCGTGACTATTTTGGAGATGCTCGACGAAGGCAACCTCGTGGAAGGCGACCGCCTCGCAACCGTCGTGGCGCTCCTGCGCGAGCATCCCGTGGTCGAAGAGACCCGGGAACTCGCCCGTTCGTGGGTGGACGACGCCCTGACCTATCTCGAGGGTCTGGAAGACCACCCGGTTCACACTTACCTCGTAGCGTTCGCACACGCAATGGTCGAGCGCATGGCCTAACAGGGCGCATGCCGCGAGGAAAGCGACCGTCTTTTCCACACCTTCAACGACCTCAAGGACCCCACACGGAACTCTAAGCTCTCGGTCCGGTAAGCCCTAATACTTGTGTGGGTGCTGGCGTCGTTGGCTGTGAGTGAAGATGTCCCTGCAATTGCAGGGAAGTCGCGCTCAGCCGGTAGAATGTTCCCAGTCTGGTTAGGAGCAAACGTGCGCAAAATTATCGATAAGATTCTGCGGGCTGGAGAGGGTCGCATTCTTCGCAAGCTTGAGAGAATCACCGAGCAGGTCAATGAACTCGAGGCCATCTTCCAAGAGATGAGCGACGAAGAGCTCAAGGGACAAACTGAGGAGTTCCGCCAGAGGTATAACGATGGCGAATCGCTCGACGATCTTCTTCCCGAAGCGTTTGCTGCCGTGCGGGAAGCATCTGTGCGCACGCTTGGCCAGAGGCACTACGACGTGCAGATCATGGGTGGGGCCGCCCTGCATCTTGGCAATATTGCGGAAATGAAGACCGGTGAAGGCAAGACCCTTGTGGCAACGCTCGCTGCGTACTTGAACGCGATTCCAGGCAAGGGTGTCCACGTGGTCACGGTCAACGATTACCTGGCGTCTTACCAGTCCGAACTCATGGGCCGCGTGTACAGGTTCCTCGGGATGTCTACCGGTTTCGTTTCGTCTGGCCTCTCGCCGGCTGAGCGTCGAGAACAGTACGCGTGCGACATTACCTACGGCACAAACAACGAATTTGGATTTGATTATCTGCGCGACAACATGGCGATGAGCCTCGACAACCTCGTCCAGCGGGGTCATTACTTCACGATTGTGGATGAGGTTGACTCGATTCTCATCGACGAAGCACGTACCCCGCTCATCATCTCTGGTCCTGCCGAAGGCGATGCGAACCGGTGGTACGTCGCCTTTTCGGAAGCGATGCATCACCTGAAGCGCGACATCGACTATGAGGTGGATGAGAAGAAGCGCAACGTGGGCATGCTTGAGCCTGGTATCGACAAGATCGAAGACATGCTCGGCATCGAGAATCTGTATGAGTCCGCCAACACTCCGCTGATTGGGTATTTAAATAACGCGATCAAGGCGAAGGAACTGTTTATACGCGACCAGGATTACATCGTTCAAGATGGCGAAGTGCTCATCGTTGACGAGCACACGGGCCGCGTGCTTCCGGGGCGCCGCTACAACGAGGGCATGCACCAGGCCATTGAGGCCAAGGAAGGCGTGGCGATCAAGGCGGAGAACCAGACGCTCGCCACGATCACGCTGCAGAACTACTTCCGCTTGTACGACAAGCTCTCGGGAATGACGGGTACCGCGGAAACCGAAGCCGAAGAATTTGCATCAACCTATGACATCGGCGTCGTTCCCATTCCTACCAATAAGCCGATGGTGCGCGTGGACCAGACCGACCTCGTCTATCCCACGATGCGCGGCAAGTTCAACGCGATCGTGGAAGATATCAAGGAGCGTTACCAAAAGGGACAGCCGGTACTCGTGGGCACGGCCTCGGTGGAGAATTCAGAGGACCTGTCGCGTCTGCTCAAGAAGGCACGCATCCCGCATGAAGTGCTCAACGCGAAGCAACATGAGCGTGAGGCGTCAGTCGTGGCGATGGCTGGCCGAAAACATGCCGTCACAGTGGCCACGAACATGGCTGGCCGAGGCACGGACATTATGCTCGGCGGCAATCCCGAGCACCTTGCCGTGGACTTGATGGCGAGGCGCGGTCTCGATCCGGAAGAAGATGCTGAGGAATACGAAGCAGCGTGGCCGGAAGTGTTCAAGGAAGCACAGGCGCAGGTTGCCGAGGAACACGACGAGGTCGTGGAGCTCGGCGGTCTGTACGTTCTGGGATCCGAGCGGCACGAATCACGGCGTATCGATAACCAGCTACGTGGACGTTCCGGCAGGCAGGGCGATCCGGGCGAATCGCGCTTCTACCTGTCACTCGACGATGATTTGATGCGCCTATTTGGTAACACGCGAGCGACGGCTGCGTTTAAAAACGGGCCGGAGGACGAGGCGCTAGACTTCAAGATCCTCTCCTCAGCCATTGAGCGCGCGCAGACGCAGATCGAATCGCGCAACGCCGAGATGCGTAAGAACGTCCTGAAGTACGACGATGTCATGAATGAGCAACGTACTGCCGTGTACGCGGAACGCCGCCGCATCCTCGAGGGTGAGGACGTAGAAGACCAGATTGAATCGTTTATCGATTTCGTGGTTGACGACGTGGTGACCAGTCATGCCCAGGGCTCGCCCGACGAGTGGGATATGCATGCGATGTGGACGGACGTGAAGGGCATTTACAAGGTCAGCTTCACGCCCGAGGAGCTTGCCGACGCTCACGGCGGCATCGATGGATTGAGCCGTCAGGTTCTGCGCACTGAGCTACGCGAGGATGTGCGCGCCGTTTACGAGGAGCGCGAGGACGAGCTCGGTCATGAGCAGATGCGCAAGACTGAGCGTCAGGTTCTGCTCACTGTTCTCGACCGCAAGTGGCGTGAGCACCTGTACGAGATGGACTACTTGAAGGAAGGCATTGGCCTTCGTGCGATGGCGCAGCGTAACCCGCTTGTGGAGTACAAGCAGGAGGGTTATCACATGTTCCAGCAGATGAACGACGCTATTCGCGAAGAGACCGTCCGCCACCTGATGAACTTTGAGACGCCAGCCGAGAAGATGGCGCGTGAAGCGGTTGAGGCGGCGAGGAACGCGGCGCTCGCGGGACCGAGCCAACTACCGGAGGGCAGTGCGTTCATCGGTCAGAAGGCGCCTGTGCAAAAGAAGTCGCCCCGTCCGCCCAAGGCCACCCAGCAAGTGGCCGCACAGGATGCGACCGAACGGATCTTGGGTATCAAGCGCCCCGACAGTGGGCAGCAGAATCTGTCTTACTCCTCATCTGCGACGCAAGGACAGGGCGGTCCGAGCCGTGGCAAGCAACCGCAGGCGGGCGCCGCCTTCGGTGGGGTGCCGCAGCAGTCTGAGGACCAGCCGCAAACCAACCAGCCGGCCGATCCGTACGCGGGCATGAACCGTCAACAGCGGCGTGCGGCCGAGCGTCGAGCAGCGAAGAGGCGGCGCAAGCGCTAATAGGGTCGGGCTTTCGATGCGAAGCTTTATGGTGTCGTGGCGGACAGGAACGATTCCTGCCCGCCACGACACTTGTGATGGTGAGCGGCTTGCGGGTGTGGTCAGATAATCTCGAGTGCGGTGACGTGCCAGCGTGATCGTCTGACTTCGAGGCGTACCGCTGCTCCGCGTATTTTGGTGCCGTCGAAGACGACCAAGGAAATTTCAGCCACGCCCTCGCGCGGTTCGCATACGATCACACGTTTTATGCGTGGAGCCATGCACTTTTCTGCCTTACCGTGAATACGTTGACCGAGCCCTGCGCGTCTGGCGAGCGCGTCATAGACGGCAGGATGCATCCAGGTTTGGAGTTGGCGCACCGGCCTATGGCCGAGCAAGACTTCGATCGACTGGCCGACGACGGCGGCCGCGAACTTGTCGGGTGGGGGAAGACGACGAGCGTCGTTGCCGTCCTCGCTTACTGCGTTGAACATAGGACGGTCAATCTTGGGTGATGTAAACGCAGTGCGGTCGAAACGCTGGGGCGCGTCTGCAGGATCCACGAATGGTTGGGCGAGCGGTCTGACGTTTACTTTCGCCGGATACGGTCGCGGCAGGGGCGACGGCGGCGGAGGTGGTAACTCGACCTGCAGTGGTGCGAGTTCGGTGACGTTGTGTTCAGTGTCATCGATCGATGTGTGATCAATGGCGAGGGCGGTGAGTTCGCTCATGAGCTGTCCTTACGGTAACTGCAGGGCTTGGCCTGGATAGATGACGTTGGGATCGGTGATTGTGCTGGCGTTTGCCTGCCAGAGATCGAGCACGAGATTGGCTGCTTCAGAATCAGTGGTGGGTGAATAATGCGAGCGGACGATGGACCACAGATTGTCGCCTGGCTTCACGGTGTATGTGGACTGGAGGGGTTGGCGCCCGGCATCTGGATCTGTGTGGGCCGAGGCTGTACTGAGCGCTGAGGTTTCAGCGGACGTTGCGAAGGGAGCGGAGCCCTCAACAGACGTCTGTGGGCTCAAGCTTGCCGCAGAGCCTGTTGTCTTGGGTTGGAGGTCCGCTCGTGACGCGGCATGCCGAGGGAGCCATAAGTTGTCAGGGTCTGCAGGCAAATACCCGCTTGGTTCGCTCTCGGCTACGGACGCAGGAACGTCTGCACCCCAACTTAAATCAATGGGCTCACCCGCCGCGAAGGCTGGAGTAGCGAGCGAAGTGGCAAGGCTGGTAGCGGCGAGTGTTTTAATAATCGGTGCACCCCAGCGTGCGACTGCTGACTTAATCGACCGATTGCGAGTCCTCTTGGCGTAGAGAAGTGCGAGCGCCGAGAGGATGTACCACATCCCGACGATGATGAGTGCCGCAACGGCTCCGGTCGCTAATATGCTCTCGAATGTGCCGGCGGGAGACGCCGTCGGGCGCAGAGTGCCAGTTGTGTCGGCCATCGTGTTTCCAATCACGCTGTTTGATGATGTTTGGTGAGGTACGAGTTAGTTTGATGGCGGAAATAAGAGTTTGCGAGTGGGTATACACGGCATTCCATAGTGCGAGAATCGATGTAAATGTTTGAAAATGTCGATTCGTGGTCTGGCCTGCGCAAAAGCCAAACGTAAGGTTGTGGAAAACCTAATTTCCTGCAAACGTTTCAAAGTAGATTCATGTCCATGGCGTGGGAAATCATGGCGTATGACATTGCAGCTCGGCTCGAGCAGGACGATCGTGAGGACCTTCTTGCAGAAGCTGCCGATCTTGCGCATGCCGAGCGCGCGACTCAAGTATTCGCTGACCGCATCCGCGCATTTACAGGCAGGCAAGTTCGTCTCAGCCTTCAGGCTCGCGATTGGCCCACTCTCGTGGGCGAGCTTGTGACATCCGGCGATAATTGGCTAATCGTTCGCGAACCGCAGGCTGAACATATTGTCATGCTCCACGCAGTGACTCGTCTCCATGCACCGCAGCTCGCGAAAGAGGCACCGTCAGGGTTGCCAGTTTCTGCAGGCTCCATGCTCAGAGAGCTACATTCCACGCACGTCACGTTGACCTGCACAGATGGAAAGGTGGCAGGTCGTATCGAGGGAGTGGGAAAGGATTACGTCGTCGTTAATCTAGCGGATGAATCGAACCGGCGCGGATCCCATGCGCAGGACTGGCAATCCAGATATGACTTCGGGGCGTATGATGACGGCGAGAGCGTAGCGGTGCCATTCAACGCGATCGCCCTCATCAGCCAGGCCAAGGTTCACAAGGGGCTATAGGCGGCTAAAAGTCCTCGTCTGCGGCGATCTTTCGGCGTGTGGTTTCATATCCGCGCTCGACGTATTCGGCAAGTTTGGTGTCTTCGATGCGCCACTGACCGCGCCCTCCAACCTGAATGGCAGGCAGTTCGCCGTTCTTAATAAGTGTGCGTACTTGGCCGGCGGAGACGTTGAGGTACTCGGCGACGTCAGCAATTGTTAAGAATCTACCCATAACGAAAGTTTCCCATCTTGAGACAAATCTTGACGAACTTACCAACAGAATGCGTGCCTGTGGAGAACTTTTACCATTGTATTCAGAATATGTCAGTGTATCGACATGGCTATGTCGTCCTTTATCCCATGGAAAGATCCCCGGCTCGCGGCAGGTATTGCGCTGGTTGCCGGTGGTGGCCTCGCGGGTTCGTTGCTGCTCGGTGGCGAAAGCACGGTTCCCATTTTGCGTGCGTCCCAGCCCATCGCCGCTGGAACTGTCCTCGAGGCGAGCCAGTTCGTAGTTGACGAGCTTCCTGACAAAGTCGGTGAAGGGTACGTGCGCCTTGGAGAAATTCCCGCTGACGCCGTGGCGGCCCATTCGATCAGTGCAGGTGACCTCTTGGCTCGTTCTGCGCTCGAGGGAGTACGGGACAAGGTGGACCTCTCAGTGCCGTTACTATCCGATCCGCCGTCGAGCATTGGCGTGGGTGCCGAGGTTGAGATTTGGCGTGTGCGATCAGCTCAGTTCGATAATGACGCCGAAGCTCACCGTATCGTCACAGGTGCGGTTCTCGTATCGATCGATATGCCTGAGTCCGTATCGGTTGGTGGTTCTCGAGTGCAGGTGCGTGTGAGTCCGGCAGATGTGCCAGACATTTTGGAAGTCCTTGGCACGCAAGACGGTCTCGTCATCGTTGGCGGGGTGGCCTCGTGATCCTTGTGTGCCTACCTGACCGTCTTGACGAGGCGGTCATTCGCGAACTGACTGCCATCGGGCAGGAGGATCTCATTGCCCGCAGGTGTGCGGATCTCGCGGAGGTCATTGCCGGAGTCGAAGCCGGTTTAGCAACATCTGTTCTACTTGCCGGGAATGAGCCGGGGCTCGATCTTTCGGTGGTCAGCCGCCTACGACACCACGGGGTTCGCATTGGCGTCGTACCGAATGGCCGGCCAGTGAGCGATTTGCGTGCCTTGGGCGTGGAGGTGGTCAGTGAAGGAGAGCTGGTCAGTTTCGTCCGCGGTGCAAAGACAGTGACGGACGTCGTGGAGGACGTGGAACGTGGCCGTATGATTGCCGTGTGGGGGCCGGGCGGATCCACTGGTAGGTCTGCACTCGTGCGTGATCTCGCGAGCGTGATGAGTGACGTCATCGTCGTCGATGCTGACACACATCGGCCAAGTTTGACCCAGATGTTCGGTCTCGAAGAGATGTCTGCGATCGTGGCGCTTGCTCGCCACATCGAACAGGGCCGCAATCCGGAAGAGCTCATCGATACACTTCTCGCCGACCTCCCAGGCAAGAATGGCGTGCGACGCCTCCTGGCGGGGCTCAACACGGGGGAACGATGGCGAGAATTACCGCGCGTCGTCGTCGATCGCATGTGGGAACCGCTCACTCGGCGTAGTCAGATCGTTCTCGTGGACCTGTCTGGCGGGATGGACGCCCGATCGGAACGGGTGGATCGGTTTGCAACAACTCGCTCGGCGCTCGAGGCAGCAGACGTCGTTCTACACGTGGGACGTGGGACTCCTGTTGGTTTGCGCAGGTTCGTTGAGCATATTGACGCCGTTGGCGAGGATCATGAGGCTACCCACCGAGGTGTCGTCATCACGGCTCCAAAGGCGCTTGGCATTGACGGGGAGGCGAAGGTTCGCGACCTACTTGCGGACGCGCCGATACCGTGCGAAATTATTCGCGGGGATCGGGACCGGCTCGATACGTGCGAGCTAACGATGAAACCGATGCCAATGGCGTATCCACGTTCTGGATATTCGAAGGATGTGCGGGCGTTGGGGGACTCGCTTATAAAGGCAGACTGCGAATAGTGGAGTGCTGTTTAGAATGGGTATATGCGCATCTACATTCCGCTCGACCCGTCTGACCTTCGCACCGACATTTCGCCGCGACTCGTCCATGCCGTGACTCCGCAGCTCAAGAGCGCTGTGCCGCGTGAGGACGCGGAGGGATGGGAAATGATCGCAACTCTCGCCGCTGCCGATGATTCTTTGCGGCGGATGAAGGAGTCGGGTCGACGAATCGTATGTGTGGCAGAGGTGCCGGACAAAGTCCTCCACGTGCGCGACGAGCTTCCGACTGCACGGGAGCTGACGACGACCGTTGCATGGGAAGACGTTGAGACAATTCTCGTGGACGAACCCGGCTACGGGGACCTCATCGACCGCGCACGTGCTGGTGACGAGAAAGCTTTCATGGCCACTGGCGACATCGACCTGATGTGGTACGACGTGATCGAGCGAGAGGCGCTCGCCGTAGAGCTCGGCGCCTAGCGCCAAAACTTTCCGCTAGGTAGTACAGCGCGGGCGAGTGCGAGTCAGTTTCCCGCCACGACCGAGAGTGTGGATCCACCTCCGTCGAGGGGACGGACGGTCACGCGGTCGCTAATCATCGACTTCAAATCGTCAACGTGACTGACGATTCCTACCGTTCGTCCGCCGGTGCGCAGCTGGCCAAGAGTATCCATGATTGATTGCAGATACGCGGAGGACAGTGAACCGAAGCCCTCATCGATGATGAGCGTTTCCATTCGGATCCCGCCGTTTTCCGCCTGGACAACCTCGGACAGCGCGAGTGCTAGCGCGAGCGATGTATAGAATGTTTCGCCTCCAGAGAGCGTGCCAGGAGAACGGCGATGGTCGCCTTGCGGCCCGGCATCGTGATGGATGACCTCGAGGCCAAGGCCAGTCTTGCGTTCGGCGCCAGGCTCATCCGAACGGATGAGTTCGTAGCGTCCGAACGAGAATTCTCGTAAGTGCTCATTGGCACGGTCAACGATCTGCTCGAACCTGCGCAATAGTACCCACGTGGACAGGCGGATCTTACTTAGCGACGTATTTTCTGCATTGGCTAGGGCTGCGAGTCGCGCCACCGGCCCAGCATCGTCAGTTGCTTTCTTCCATCGAACAACGGCTTGCCTTGTGCGCTCGAGCAGACGTTCCGACGACGTGGCGCGGCTTTTCGCAAGCGTATGTTCGGCGGACGCTTCACGGTAGGCAGTCTCGGCTTCCGCCTCTTGCCGTCGGGCCTCGTTCACATCCGGCTTGACGTCAGCGGTCAAACCTTCGAATCGTTCGCTTGCCAGCTGGGCTTGAACGGCTGCCGTATCCTTAACGTATTGCTCAACGGTCGCCTTCAAGTCGGCCAAGATCTCCGGTTCAAGGTGCGCTGCACGCGCCTCGTCTTCCGTCACTCCGGCCGCGTCGAGGGCATCGAACGCAACTAAGTATGCGTCGTTGGCTTGCCGCGCGCGTTCCGCAATCGTTTCCGCGGACGCCTTGAGGTCCGTCAAATCTAAGCGCTGGGCGAGGAGTGAATCTCTCAGGGCCACGACAGAAGCGTGTTTGCCGCGAGCCTTCGCCACGGCAGCCTCGTCGCTCGACAGTGCCTCTCGCGCGTTTTTGATGCGTTCCATCAGCGTGCTGTGCTCTTCGCGCTTCACGCCGCGCTCCTTCTCCCGGACGGCGTTCTTTTCGACCAGATCCTTTCTAGAATCAGTCAACGTTTTCTCAGATGTCTCGGCGTTCTGGGCCAATGCGAGCGCTGAGGTGACGATCTCGATGGACTTTGCTACTTGTTCTGCGCTAACGTCTCCGACCTGAGCTGCGAGAGTTTCTTCCCGACCTTTGATTGTCGCACGAGTGGCATTCGCCCGATCGAGAGCGACGGCGAGTGGCTTTAGAGCCTCCTCTGCTACGGCGACATCTTCAAGGCTCGCCGAATCGTCACTCGCTTGAGCTGGTGCTGGATGTTCGAGCGACCCGCACACCGGACACGGGCCATCCTCGGTGAGGTCTGAGGCGAGGTTTGCCGCCGCAGAGCGACGCCACGCCGCGGTCACAGAGTTTACTTCGTCAAGCTGTTCCTTGTGACGATTCAGCGCGGTTGCAACTTCGTCAGAAGCTTTGTCGAGGTCGGTACGCAGAGCGGCAAGCTGTTCAACCTGCTTGAGTTGCTCTTCGAGCTTTCCATGGTGGGCCTCTAACGAGGGGATCGTGGCGGCTTCTTCACGAGCCTTGCTGATATCTGACTCGATTGACTCCAACTTCGCGGGGAACGCATCAATCTCGCTGGAGAGGTTTCCGATCTCCTCAGCCAAAAGTCCAGCCGATTCCTCCAGCTTCTCAAGATCCCTGCCTCGACCAGTTAGCCCCACTTCGAGAGCCACCAACGTTTCTAAGCCTCCAACGGTGCCAGCCAACTCGTTGATGGCGGCGTCAACCGCTATGACGAGCTGATCTGCCGCGGGTGCAAGATCCACTCCTGCGGTTATTTTCTCAGCAAGGTCTGATCGCTCTCGTGACACAGGAGCAAGACCATCCGGAAGCTTCGCCGAGGCTGACTCCAAGGCGGTCTGCGCGCGCTTTGCAGTGGCGAGCCTATCAACCGCTGTTGCAACCGTGTCGTGGAGCGCGATCTTCTTGGACATGTTGGCGACGTCATCTTTTTGGGCGTCGAGGGCTTTGCGGGTGTTCAGGAGCGCGGAAAGATCAGCTAAAGCCTTTGCAAGATCTTCTTCCGCGAGCCGCTTCTTGACAGCGGCCTCGCGGGCGACCTTTCGTTCGTCGGCGCGCGTCCTAGACTCGATTTCGTGTGTCCGTAACTGGTCGTGGACAACCTCCATCGCTTCGAGGGGAGCCGAATCATAGGCGTCGATGAATTCCAGCGAGGTCGTCTCAGGAAATTCGCTGTTGAGCCCGTCGATATCGCACCATGCTTGAAGCGCTCGCGTTGCCTTGGCACCTGTACCGTCCACGTTGTCGCGAGCAGTTTGGGCCGTCAACATCAACGCCTTCGCGAATTCGCGATAGTCGCCCGTATCGAAGAGGGTTTCGAGAAGCGCTGATCGTTGGATGGAACTCATGCGTAAGAACTCGGCGAACTGCCCCTGAGGCAAGACGACCGTCTGGACGAACTGTTCTCGATTCAGTGCGAGGAGCTGGCTCAGTTCTTCCCCAACATCGCGTGAGCCACTCGCCAGCACGTCGCCCGCGTCCCATTCATGGGCATCTACCGCCGCCTCCGACAGACGCCACAATGTGGCTGTGCTTGGGACCGTCGTTGTTCCGGTGCCGCGTTTCTTCTTTCGGTTCCATGCGGGACTGCGGCGGACGCGATAAATGCCCGAGGGAATCGTGAACACAAGGTCGGAGTACGAGGGCGTGGTGTCGTTCGCGTATGCGGAGCGGATACGGGCGTCGTCGGACTCCCGGCCAGCCACATTGCCGTAGAGCGCAAACACAATGGCGTCGATGATGGAGGACTTGCCCGATCCAGTGGGTCCGTCAAATAAGAACAGGCCTCCGGCGGTGAGCTCGTCAAAATCAATCGTATGAGTGCCTGGGAATGGGCCAAGTGCACTGAACGTCAAGTAACGAAACTGCATTTACGCCTCCTGGCCGATTTTCTCCCATGTATCGCGAATAATACCGAGCTCTCCATCTGTGAGTTCACGTCCACCCGACGTCTCGAAGAACTCTCGCAGTACGGACAGCGGCTCGGTACGAATCGCTTCCAATTCTGCAATCGACACTGACGTGGCTTCCGTCAGGTGATGATGCTCGAGGACGTACGGGAACTTCTGGACGAGTTTTGCGAAGAGGTTTGCCGGCCGCTCGAGATCCGTGACGTTGATGCGCAGGAAGTTCCCCCGGTGGGAGTCGTACTTCGAAGAAAGAAGCTCATCGAGAGTGCCTTCAAGTGTGGCGAGTTTGCGATAAACCGGCGCTGGTATCAGCTCGATCGGATCGTCCGCCTGTGTGTCCATGATGACCGACGACTTTATGTGATTCTCTTCAGAAAATGAAAATGGGATGGGCGAGCCCGAGTATCTCATGAGGGGGCCGTTGCCACCCACCTTCTGCGGACCATGGATGTGTCCGAGCGCCACGTAATCTACACCGGGCAGATCAAATAACGACGCCGATACCTGCGCCGCCCCACCCACAGAGATGTCCCGTTCGGAATCCGTTTCCTCAGCACCGATGACGAAGGAGTGCGACATGATGATGACGGTCGGCTCAGCGGGATTGCCCTGTCCTGAATCGGTTCGCGCCGATGTATCGTTAATTCCCCTCGAAGCAAGATCATAGCGAATGTTCTCGAGCACTCGACCAAGGACGGCTGCGTGGCTGCGGTCCAGCGGCTCGGAAGGATCTTCCGCCAGCCGGCCACGCTCCGAATCTGGATCGAGATAGGGGATGGGGTAAATAAGCGCGCTCTGGCCGTTGGAGCCTGCAATCTGTACGGGCACGTGCGAATTCAGGGAATCGGTATAGAAATACAGCCCCTCGCGCATGAGCCGAGATCCAAACCCAAGCCGTCTTGCGGAATCGTGATTGCCAGAGGTGACGATCACGTTCGTGAACTCAAGGGCTCGTTCAAGCGTGTCCGCTAAGAGATCCACCATCTCAACGGGAGGGATCCCGCGGTCGTAGACATCGCCAGAAACTAGCAGGGCGTCAATGTCCTGGGTGGCCACCAACTCCACGACGTGATCCGCCCAGTTTTCGAAGGCATGCGTGAGGTCAGCGCCGTGCAGAGTTCGACCCAAGTGCCAGTCAGCGGTGTGTAGGAATCTCATGTTCTCCACATTAGCGGGCGGCTCCGACAAAATTCGAAGCTACCCAACGACTGCGGGAAGCGAGCGTTCAAATCGATTAGTCGTCGTCGCGAACAGAATGCAGAATCTCGATCGCCGCGTCGTGCAGGTGTCCGTTTGTGGCAATCGCGTTGGCACCCCACGGGCCATTCTCGCCCTCCAGGGATGTGAACCGTCCACCGGCCTCCGTCACGATCGGAACGATCGCCGCCATGTCGTACAGCTCGAGCTCGGGTTCAGCCGCAATATCCACTGCGCCCTCTGCCACGAGCATGTACGACCAAAAGTCGCCATAAGCGCGCGTGCGCCAGCAGTTTTGAGCAAGCCGCAAAAACCCGCGCAGCTGATTGCGTTCGCTCCAGCCGTCCAGGGACGAGTACGAAAACGACGCATCCTCAATTCGCCCCACATTCGACACCTTGAGCCGGCGCGCACTTGTGGCCGACCGTCCGTTAAACGCGCCCAGCCCTTTCGCCGCATACCAGCGTTGCTTGAGTGCGGGTGCGGAGACGATGCCAACGACGATTTCGCCCTGCTCTTCGAGCGCGATCAACGTCGCCCACACAGGCACACCACGCACGTAGTTCTTCGTACCGTCGATCGGATCGATGATCCACCGGCGACCAGACATGCCGGTCTCGCCCTCTTCTTCACCCAAAATCGCATCGCGCGATCGGAACTGGCCCAGCATGTCGCGAATAATGCGTTCGGCGCCGCGGTCGGCGTCCGACACGGGTGTCATATCCGGCTTCGTCTCCACGGTCAGGTCGGCGGCGCGAAAGCGTTCCATCGTGAAGTTGTCAACGCGGTCGGCAATTCCGAGCGCGACCTGAAGATCGGCAGAGTGGCGTGCAGTATTCATACCCTCAGCATAGACGCAGCGCCCCGAAAAGGCGGCGTTACCCGCCGTACGGGCGCGATACGAGCGTTGTGCGCATGGGATATCTACTGTGGACTCACATCGGTACACCTTCGTACCGGTATGTGACTGACCAATCGGCTTTTTCTTATTGTCCGAAGATGATGCCGAATCGTTTCCCGGTATGACAGTGAAATCGCGCGCTACGTTCGGCGCTATGCCCAGTGGGGATCCATAGATGTACGAGATTCGAGGAGCCGGCGAAACGATTCCACGCGTAATTTCAGGCGATCGCTCTCGACCTCGTCGAAGGTACAGTCGAGTGAGCCTTCCTCGTGCGGGCATCCGCGCGGGCAGTCCTCGGCGACGTCTTGTAGATCAGGGAATCCGCGGAGCAGGTCTTCGGGCTCCACATGCGCGAGCCCGAAGGTTCTCACTCCGGGGGTATCAATGACGACCCCGCCATCCTCCAGCGGAAACGCCATCGCGGAGGTTGACGTGTGCCGGCCGCGGCCCGTTACCTCGTTGACATCTCCCGTCGCACGCTCGGCCTCGGGTACAAGTTCATTGATGAGCGTGGACTTTCCGACGCCCGAATGGCCAACGAGCACAGACACATGGCCGGCGAGTGCCTCTGCGATTTCGGCAATATCTGCCTCGCCGGTCTTTTCGTTAATCGCGGAGGTATACACATCAAGATCGAGTGGCTCGTATAGCGCTTGCAGTGTGGAAGGATCGCCAAGATCTTCCTTCGTCAGGAGCAGGATTGGCTTCATGCCCGCGTCATAGGCAGCCACCAACATCCGGTCAATCATGCCAGCGCGCGGCTCAGGCTGGGCGATCGCTGTGACGATGACGAGTTGGTCGGCATTCGCAACAATCACTCGTTCGGTGCCTGCCGCCTCGCTCTCTTCGGCGGTGCGGCGAAGCGCCGAAGAGCGTTCATCGACTGCAACGATGCGCGCAAGCGTGTCCTTGTGGCCAGACAGGTTGCCGGTCATAGCCACGATGTCGCCCACCACGATCGAACCATGCGGTAATTCGCGGGCCTTGACGGCTGTAACGTGTGTACCGTCGTCGACCATCGTCACACTATAACGCCCCCGGTCTATACGGTAGACCTGTGCACGCCGCGCATCCGAATAGTCGGGTCGTCGCTTCGTGCGCGGACGTGAGCCCCTGCCGGGGCGCACCCTCACGCGTGGGTCATCGGTACCGATGTCACGCCGTCCCATGCTCGCCTCCAATGGCCTCAGTCCACATGGCCACAAAGTTGGGCAACGTCTTTGATGTCGTTTCGATGTTGACCACCTCGACGCCGGGAATTCGTAGTCCTAGGATCGCGCCAAACGTGGCCATTCGGTGGTCTTCGTAACTTTCGATCACGGCTGCCTTCACCGGACCGCCGCCTTCGATCACTAGGTCATCGCCGTCTTCGAAGGCATGTACGCCTATCTTCCCCAACTCGGATGTCAACGCCGCGAGACGATCGGTTTCATGCCCGCGGAGCTGGCCAATATTAGCCAGCCGTGACGTTCCATCAGCGAATGCTGCTACCGCCGCCACTGACGGAACCAGTTCGCCTACGTCCTTCATGTCGGCGTCATACGGGCGGATTGTGTCGGGCCCCGCGACGGTTAGTACGCCATCGTCCAGCGTCACGCTCGCACCCATATCCGCAAAAATCTCGCGGTAGTGATCGCCTGGCTGAGTTGTATTTTCGGGCCAGCGTGGAATCGACACCTGTCCGCCCGTCACCATCGCCGCCGCGAGGAACGCGCCCGCGTTCGACAGGTCGGGTTCGATCGTCACGTCTGGCAACTGGGGGATGGTTGGCGAAACAATCCACCGCGTCGGGTTGTCGGCAGGTTCTTCGACGACGTCAACCCCCGCCTTGCGTAACACGTCTACAGTCATCGAGATGTGCGGCTGGGAGGGGAGGGTCTCGCCCACGTGGCGCAGGTCGAGACCGTGGGTCATGAGCGGCGCGGCCAGTAAGAGCGCAGAGACGAATTGCGACGACGCCGAGGCGTCAATCTCCAGCCTGCCTCCAGCTACTGCGCCGGTCCCGTGCACGGTGAGAGGAAGGACGGGCGAACTATTGAGTTCCGCCGCTTCCACCTCGACTCCAAGCGCCCGCAAACCCTCCACAATCGCATCCATAGGACGTACACGGGCCGCCGGATCGCCGTCAAGCCTCACGGGCTCCATCGCGAACGCGGCCAGCGGCGGAATGAACCGCATGACGGTGCCGGCCAGCCCGCATTCTACGTCGCCTCCGCGGATCGGTCCGGGTTGGATTGTCCACGAATTGGGGCTGCGATGGATGACGGCTCCGAGGGTTTCGAGCGCGCGTGCCATGAGGTCGGTGTCGCGCGCAACGAGCGGGTGCTGGAGCGTCACGTGCTCGCTTCCGAGCGAGGCGAGCACCAAGTAACGGTTTGTTAAGGACTTGGAGCCGGGAATATCAATAATGGCGTTGACGGGCCCGGAATGTGGGGCAGACCAGGTCACCGACCATCACCC